>JAJXUS010000087.1 GCA_021782675.1 Acidobacteriota bacterium | reverse complement strand
AGGTGGCATTCGATCTGCGGCGCCTGGGTGGCGCGCAGGAGGCCCAACGTGCCGAAGGTGACCGCCGGCGCTCCGTCGCGCACCACAAAGTTCTCGGTCAGCGCGTACCCCATCCCCATCAGCACGCCGCCTTCAATCTGGCCCTCCACGCCATCGGCATTCACGGCCCTGCCCACGTCGTGCGCGGCGACCACGCGCTCCACCTTGCCGTCTTCACCCAGAATCACCACCTGCGTGGCATAGCCGTAGGCAATATGGCTCACGCGATGCTGCTTGCCGCTGCTCATGGAATCGGTCACGCAGTCGAACTCGCCGTAAAACTCCCGCCCCTCGAGCTGCTGCAGCAACGCACCAACAGATGTGCCGCCGGTCTCCAAGCCAGCGGTCGTGTGGGTCTCCTGACCCGCACTCGATCCAACCGCCAAACCGTCAGACAAGAGCGCCAGCTCTTTTCTCAGCTCCAGCGCCGCGCGCCGCGCCGCCTCGCCGGTGATCGTCGTCTGCCGCGATGCTGTGCTCGTCCCGCTGTCGGGCGTCACAGCCGTATCTGGCGCA
Source organism: Acidobacteriota bacterium (assembly GCA_021782675.1). Classification (GTDB taxonomy): domain Bacteria; phylum Acidobacteriota; class Terriglobia; order Terriglobales; family Acidobacteriaceae; genus JAKAUB01. Next base: position 7,084 of record JAJXUS010000087.1, on the reverse strand, counting down.
TGAACCGTAAGCAGAGATGCGTCGAGTCCCGCCGCTTCGGCCACAATCTGCCGCAGCACCGTCGCAATCCCCTGCCCCATGCACGCCGCGCTGGTGCGGATCTCCACGCCTCTGCCCTGCACCTTCAGCAACACCCTCCCAACGTCCGTCACGCCAACGCCCTTGCCGGTGTTCTTGAAGGCGCAGGCAATACCGGCACCGGGATGCGCGTCAAAGACCTCTTTTGCTGCCAGCAGCGTCTCCCGCAGCCCCGTGCCCTCATCGGCAATCTGCCCGTTCGAAAGCATTCCGCCCGGCGTAATCGCATTGCGCCAGCGAATCTCCCACGGCGAAATGTCCACCAGCCGCGCCAGCAGATTCAAATTGCTCTCCATGGCGAAGCAGGTCTGGGTCACGCCGAAGCCGCGCATGGCGCCGCAGGGAATATTGTTCGTGTAGACGGCGCGCCCTTCCACATCCACGTTCTCCACCTGGTAAGGCCCCGCCGCATGCGTGCAGGCCCTCTGCAACACCGGGCCGCCCAGCGAGGCATAGGAGCCGGTATCGGCCACCAGCCGCACCCGCACCGCCGTCAGTCTCCCCTGCTCATCGCAGGCCGTGGTGTACTCCATCTCCATCGGGTGCCGCTTGGGATGCACACGCAGGCTCTCGGCGCGCATCAGCGTCAGCTTCACCGCGCGTCCGCAGTGCCACGCCAGGAGTGCGGCGTGATGCTGCACGCTCATGTCCTCTTTGCCGCCAAACCCGCCGCCTACATACTTGCTGATCACCCGCACCTGCTCGCTGGCAACGCCCAGCATGCGAACGATCTCGCGCTGATCGTCATACACGCTCTGCCCCGCGGTGTAGACGATCAGACTCTGATCGCTGCCCGGAACCGCCAGCGCGCTCTCCGGCTCCAGAAAGGCATGCTCCTGCCGCGGCGTCGTGTAGCGCTGCGTGACAACATGCTTTGCCCTGCGCAGCGCTCCCTCCACATCCCCGCGCTTCATCACCGTGGTTGCCAGGAGGTTGCCATCGGGATGAAGTTGCGCGGCGCCCTCTGCCAGTGCAGCATGTGGCGAGAGCAGCGGCTCCCGTTCCTCGTATTCCACCTGGATCAGCGCCACCGCACGGCGCGCTGCGGTCAGGCTCTCCGCGGCCACCAGTGCCAGCGCGTCGCCCACATAGCGTGTCTCCTCGCCCTCCGCAATCATCACCGGCCAGTCAAAGACCACATGGCCCAGCAACCGCTCGCCGGGAATATCCTTCGCCGTGAGTACCGCCGCCACTCCCCGCAGTGCTCTGGCCGCAGAGACATCGATGCTCTTCACCAGGGCGCGAGGAAAACGCGCCCGCAGCACCGCCGCGTGCAGCATACCCGGTACCGCCATGTCATCAACAAACTGGCCGAGCCCCAAGGCCTTCTCGCGCGCCTCCAGCCGCTCCAGGCGCTCGCCCACGCGCCCCGCGCATGGCGCCTTCTCCACAACCGCGTCTTTCTGCAGTGCCTCCGCGGCCAGTTGAACAGCGCGCACGATCTTGGCATAGCCCGTGCAGCGGCACAGGTTGGCGCGCAGCGCGTGGCGGATCTGTTGCGGGCTCGGCCGCGCCTCGGCATCCAGCAGCGCCTTGGCGCTCATCACCATGCCCGGCGTGCAGTACCCGCACTGCACCGCGCCCGCCGCCGCAAACGCCTCCGCAAAGACTTCTCGCTGCCGCTCCGCCAGCCCTTCCATCGTGGTGATTCGCTTGCCTTGGGCCTTGGCCAGCGTCAGCGTGCAGGCACGCTCAGCTTTGCCGTCAATCAGCACCGTGCACGCCCCGCACACGCCCTCGTCACATCCTCTCTTCACCGAAACGAGACGGGCGTCTTCGCGCAGGTATTCCAGAAGACTCTTGTCCTCGCTCGCCGCCTGCTCGTGGCCATTCAGCGTGAAGTGGAACATGCTGTTTGCCTCTCCGGCGCCGGGCGCAGCGCTGCAATTTTGCGGTTGTAGAGTTGGACCTTGTGGTACTGCGCTTCCCAGAACTCCTGGCTCCGCATGGAGTCGAGATACTCCTTGGTGTAGCCGAACTTCATCCAGTCCACCTCTTTCTGCGCGAAGAGCCGCTCCTTCATCGCCGCGGTGCGGAAGTCCACCACATGATCGTCCCCGGCGCCCAGGAAAATGTCGCGCGCCCAGCGATCGAGCACCTGCGGCGAAACCTCCAGATATCGGCTGTCGAGATCCTTGAGCACCGACTCGTAGCGATCAAAACCATCCGTGGCGACCGTGACAACGTTCTCCCCCGGTCCCAGGCGCAGATGCTTGGCCAACTTGATCGCGCCAAGCACATTGCAGATCCCGGATGGCCCGAAGAGCGTACGCAGCTCAAGCGCAAGTTTGCGCGGTACGCCAAGATGCACCAGCGAGTTCGTGCTGTCGTGCATGATCTTCACGCCCTGCACCGTCTCTTCGTCGCGGATGAGGATCACGAAATCCGTGTTGAGCACGTTGTGGATCAACGTGCACATTTTGTCGCCGATGCCCTCGATGCGGTGCTGGCCCCGGCCACCGTTGGCCAGCGTGGAACACTCGTAAGGCTCCAGCGCCGCCACCTTCGCCTCGGGAAAGGCCGCCTTGATCTGGTCGCCCGCCGCCAGCGTGCCCGCCGAACCCGGCGCGGAGGTAAACCCAGCAATGCGCCCATTGCCAATCCCCTTCACCGCCGCAATCGCGCTGCCGCCCGTCACATGACGATGAAAGCGGTAGTTGGGAAACAGCTCGAACTGCGCCAACGCCTTGTTGCGCGGATTCTTCATCAGCTCGCGCGTGCGCTCCAGGGTCAGAATCACATCCGACTCCGACCCCGGCGTCAGATCGAGCTCGCCGCCATATCTGCGGATGCGCTCGTAGCGCTCCTTGCTCATGTTGTCCGGCATGATCACCACCGCCCGAAATCCCAGCAGGCGCGCGATGTAGGCCGTGCCAATCCCGAAGTTGCCGGTGGAGGGGCCGAGTATCGTATGCACAGCGGGGTCGATCTCGCCGTCCACCAGACGCTCCATCAGCGTGCAATAGGCGGCCCCGACCTTGTGTGAACCGGAGGGAAATCCATTACCCAGTAGCACCACCACATTGGCATCGATTCCCGTCAGAGCGGGCGGCAGCATCACCTTGCGCACGCATTGATGCGCATCGCACCACGTGATGTTGAACAGGTTAATCGGGTCAAGCTCGTCTCCTTCCAGCGCCGCCAGTGCGCGGGCCCGTAATTCACCGTCGATAAGCCCGGGATTCAGCATCTCGTCGTACGTGGGTCCAAAAGGTATCTTCGCCATCGTGCCCTTCTCCTTGTGTGGTCCTCACTTGGCGATTGCTACGCCAAGCGCGTTACGTATCGCTTCAATCCCCGCCCCCACCGCCGTCGCCTGCCCGGCCGCCTGCATCGCGCTGGCAATATCCTTGAGTCCATTGCCGGTCACGATCAACCCGGCCGACTCATGCCTGCGGATAATACCTTGCGCCACGGCCCGGCGCACGCCCGCCGCCCCGGCCACCCCGGCCGGCTCGCCAAACACCGCCGCCTTGCGCGCCAGCAGCGTCATTGCTTCCAGAATCTCTTCATCCGCAACCTCCACAAATGCCCCTCCAGACTCCGTCACCGCGCGCATGCCTTTGGCAAAGTTTCGCGGGTGCCCCACTGCAATGGAATCGGCCAGCGTCTCCGCCGCGCAGGGGCGCAGCGCAGCCCTCTCACGCCACGCCGTCACGTACGGTGCGCAGCCTTCCGCCTGCACCCCCAGCAAGCGCGGCAGGCGCGGCAGCAGCCCCAGCAGATGCATCTCCTTCAGCCCCTTCCACACGCCACCGATGGTGCAGCCGTCGCCCACCGAGACCACCACCCAGTCCGGAAAAACCTCCGGCCCCAGCGCCGCAAACTGCTCCGCCAGTTCCAGCGATACCGTCTTCTTGCCTTCAATCAGGTAAGGGTTGATGGCGCAGTTGCGGTTGTACCAGCCAAACTCCGCCGCCGCCTGCATGCAAAGTTCCCATGCCTGGTCGTACGTTCCCTCCACGGAAAACACCCGCGCCCCGTACACCAGCAACTGCGCCACCTTTGCCTGCGGCGCGCGCCGCGGCACAAAGATGGTTGCCGGAATGCCAGCTGCGGCAGCAAACCCCGCCAGCGACGATGCCGCGTTGCCCGTCGACGCACACGTGACCTGCGCTGCCCGCTTCTCCCCCGCCTTCACCACACCCACGGCGCTGGCCCGGTCCTTGAACGAGGCGGTCGGATTGCGTCCCTCATCCTTGATCCAGCACCGCGCCACTCCCAGTTCGCGCGCCAGCCGCTGCGTCTCGTACAAGGGTGTCCATCCCACCTGCAGATGCGGAATCAGCGCCGCGTTCGCCACCGGCAGCAGCGGCAGATACCGCCACATGTTGCGGTTGGGATTCGCCGCCAGCGCGGAGCGGCTCAGTTCGCCGCGCGCGGCGTCATAGTCGTACAGAACGTCCAGGATGCCCTCGTGATATCCGCACCCCGGGCAAAAATAGTCCACCTCGTCCGCGCCGTAGCGCTGCCCGCAATGTACGCATTCAAGAGCCACGATCCGCGCCATCGTCTTCCTCATCCCTGCCACTGCTAAACTTCCATGCTCAGCGCATGCATCTTGCACCGCGTTACGCACAGCCCGCAGGCAAAGCACTTTTCCTTGTCGATCTCCAGCGTCTTAACCGCCTTGTCCTGTCGGATCGCTCCGTAAGGGCAGCTCTTCTCGCAAGTGCCGCAAAAAACGCAGCGCGACAACTCAGCCCGCGGCGCGGCAGTGGCGCGCGGTGCGCCCCGTTGCCGCATCTTCCGCACCGTGAGACCGCTGATCTCGTCCACCGAGGAATAGCCGTGCTCGTCGAGAAATGTATTGAGTTCGCGCGCGATCTTGCCGTACACAGTGGGCCCGCGCAGGATCGCTTCGGTGCATACCTGCACCGCCGAAGCTCCCGCCATCAGCATCTCTGCTGCATCGCGTCCGCTGGCGATTCCGCCCACGCCGAAGATGGGAATCCGCACCACCCGCGCCGCGTCATACACGCATCGCAGCGCCAGCGGCTTGATGGCCGCGCCCGAGAGCCAGCCGAACCCATCCTTGCTGCCCATCAGCGGCAGCCCGGTCTCAAGATCGATGCCCAGGCATGGCCCGAAAGAGTTGATCATCACCAATCCATCGGCTCCCGCGCCTTCCAGAGCCAGAGCAATTTCCTGAATGTTAGGGTGAGGGCTCAACTTCATGAACACGGGAACGTCCACGGCTTCCTTGGCCGCCCGCAATGTTTCCAGAATCGGTACAAGATTGGTGCCTACGTAATGCGTCGACAGTTCCAGCGCATCGGCAAAGGGGCGTACCATCGGGGCCAGCTGCGCAATCTGCTCCGCCGTGTAGCCCAGCCCTACAATCAACGGCAGTCCCGTTTGCCGGGCCAGCCGATATTCAGCAGCAATCCACTGTTCTTTGGGCAACTCCGACCACAGTTCGGTATTGAGGAAGCCGCCGCGAATCTCCGCCATGCACGGACGCGGAACCTCCGCCGGTTTCACTGAGATCGTCTTGCTCACCAGGCCGGCGGCGCCACCGCGCGCCGCTGCCTGCAGCATGGCGCCATCCTTGGTAGGCGGCCCGGCCGCGGGTAGAATCGGGTTCGAGAACTCGAGCCCGCAGAGTGTGACACGGAGATTGGCCACCGCACAATCCGTTCAACCGAGGTTCCGAATGCCAGTCGATCGTTCCCAGCATCCCGCCATCCAAGTTGAATCCGACCCTGCTTTTGCAGTATCCCAGCAGCAGGCATCAATGCAGGGCCTTCCCGCCGCGTCAGGAATTGTCATCGAGAATGCGCCGCCCGCAATGTGACACCAATCACGTGGCAATCGCCCGCCTGCCGCCTATGATTCCCGGCGATGGAACGCTCCGCGGAACTGCTGGTTGGCAACGGCCGCCTGATCACCCACGACGAACAACTTCCCTACTTGGAAAACGGCTGCGTCGCCATTCGCGACGGCCTCATCTCCGCCGTCGGCCTGGCTTCGGAACTGCGCCACGCCCACCGCGGAGCGCGCTTTGTCGACGCGCACGGCGGACTGATCCTGCCCGGGCTCATCAATGCCCATACGCACCTTTACAGCGCCTTTGCGCGTGGCCTCGCGCTCAAGACTCCCGCTCCCGCCAACTTCACTGAGATCCTGGAACGGCTGTGGTGGCGGCTCGATCAGGCGCTCATGCTCGACGCCGTCTATTGGAGCGCTATGGCCGGCATGCTCGATTCCATCCGCAACGGCGTCTCCACCATCTTCGATCACCACTCCAGCCCCCATGCCGTCCTGGGAAGCCTTTTCCGGATCACAGAAGCCGCTTGCCTCACCGGCGTGCGCACCTGCCTCTGCTACGAGGTGAGCGATCGCGACGGCGCCGAGGCGGCAGAGCGCGGCATTGCCGAGAATCGCGCCCACCTGGAGTTCTGCGCCAAGAACGAAAACCAATTACATCGCGGCCTGGTGGGCATGCACGCTTCGTTCACCCTGAGCGACCGCACGCTCGAAAGGTGCGCTGAACTCGCGGCCGAGTTTGATGCAGGCTTTCATGTGCACACCGCCGAAGCCGCCTCCGATCAGGAAAGCGCCTTGAACGTCCACGGCAAACGCGTTGTGGAGCGCTGGCAGCAGTTCGGCATTCTTGGGCCAAAGACCCTCGCCGCCCACTGCGTGCACGTGAACGAACATGAGCTGAACATGCTCGCCGCCAGCCGCACTCATGTTGTTCACAATCCCCAGTCAAATATGACCAACGCCGTCGGCGCCGCGCCAGTGCTGGAGATGATGCGGCGAGGCGTGCGCGTCGGCCTTGGTACCGATGCCTACAGTGCCGATATGCTCGAATCCATGAAGGCCGCCCATCTGCTGGCGCGATACGCAAGTGCGGATCCCAGCGGGGCCTGTGGCGAGCCGCCGCACATGCTGTTCCAAACCAATGCCGGCCTCGCCAGCGATTGCTTCGGGCTCCCCATGGGCAAGCTCGCTCCCGGCGCTCTGGCCGACGTGATCGTAGCGGATTACGCCGCGCCCA
>JAJXUS010000086.1 GCA_021782675.1 Acidobacteriota bacterium | reverse complement strand
GTAGCTGAAGAAGCGGTAGGACGCGGCCACCGCATGGCGGTAGGCCGCCATCATCGGGGCATGGCCGCCAAAGGCGCAGACCAGCATCAGCAGGGTCGATTGCGGCAGATGAAAATTTGTAAACAGTCCGCGAACAAGCTGGAAGCGGAACCCCGGCGCGATGAATAGCGATGTCTCTCCGGAGTGCGGCTGCAGTTCCGGGCCGCCGGGCAGCCGCGCGCAGTGCTCCAGAGTCCGCGTGGTCGTCGTGCCTACGGCGATGATCCTCCGGCCACCGCGACGCGCGCGGTTCACGGCATCCGCCGTCTCCGCGGAGATCGTGTATCGCTCGGCATGCAGATGGATGTCCGCCACGCGGTCCGCGCGCACAGGCTGAAAGGTTCCCAATCCAACATGCAGCGTAATGGCCGCCGTCTCCACACCGCGCGCACGGATCGCCGCCAGAACCTCCGGGGAAAAATGCAGCCCCGCCGTCGGCGCCGCAACCGATCCATGCTGCCGCGCAAACACTGTCTGATAGCGTTCGCGGTCTGTTCCCTCGTCGGCGCGACGGATGTAGGGCGGCAGCGGCACATGGCCCAACCGGTCGAGCACGCCAAAAAAATCTTCAACCGGCGCGAAGCGGATGCGCCGCTCACCAAATTCGCCAGCGCCCACGACCTGCGCCGTCAGCAGCGGCGCTTCCGTCCTGCGCTCACCCGGAGGAGTCTGCGCAAAGAAGAAAAGCGTCTCGCCGACCGCAACCTTGCGGGCCGGCCGCACCAGCACGGACCATTCAAACGGCGCCAGCTCCGCGGTCAGCAAAACCTCAATGCGGCCATGCAGATGCTGGCGTGCCGCCGGGTTGTGCGGGCTCACCGGCTGCGCGTTCAAACCCGCGCGCTCGGCAAACAGCCGCGCCGGAATCACGCGCGTGTCATTCATCACCAGCAAATCACCGGGCGCCAGTAACCCGGGCAGATTCTCGAAGTGGTCATCGCGCCAGGCTCCAGTCGCGCGATCAAAGACAAGCATGCGAGAGGCCGCGCGATCCGCCAGCGGCCGCTGCGCAATCAGCTCGTCGGGTAACTCATAGTCAAAATCACGTACCAGCACAGGCTGATTGTATCGAGCGAGTATGCCCGCGCCCGCTACCGGCGGCGCAGCCGCACGATCTCGACTTCGACTGCTGCGCGCGCCCGTTCCAGGGACTGCTCGACGGCGCTGCGGGCCGCCTCAATGGCTGCTTCATCCGCATTCGCAGCGACTTCCACAGCAGGCTGCCAGCCAATCACAATCGTCGTGAACGGCTTTGGGAGCAGAAAGCGGTCCCAGGAGTGCAGCTCCCATGCCCGCACCGGCGCTGCATAAAAAACGCCCGCGCCGCCACCGATCTGCGCCGCCAGTTTTACCGCACCCGCTTTGGCGCGATAAACAGGACCCCGGGGACCATCCACCGTCAGCGCGGCGTAGCGGCACCGGGACCGCAGGGCGCGCTGCAGCCCCAGCAGCCCGGCGGCGCCGCTGCGGGAACTGGAGCCGCGCACCGGCGTATACCCGACGCGGCCGATGGTGCGGGCGACCAGTTCACCGTCAAAGCTGGGACTGATCAGGATGGCGATATTGCGCGCGCGAAAATGCCAGGCGATACAAAGCAGGCTGCGATGCCACAGGCACCAGGCGCGCGTCTCCGGGTGTTCGTCCGCATGCGCGCCTGCGGGACCAATGTCGCGAACGCGCAGCGTCATGCCCAGCAGCCGGATGAGCGCCGCGCCCACAGGCGGCAGCAGCCAGAGCGCCAGGCGCTGCGGCAGCCGATAGCGCGGCTCAGAAGAAGGGGTCTGCATCAAGTATCGAATCGCGCAGGCGCACAAAACTGCACAACAGCGCAGGGCCAAGCGGCCGCACGCATGCCTCATCATAGCCCGGCTTTGGGCTGGTAGCATCCAGACTGTGATTGCCCTCGATACGCCGGTTCAGTTCGTGAAAGGAGTGGGACCGCGTGTCGCTGAAAAGCTGAAAGAAAAGCGCATCGCGGTGGTGGAAGACCTGCTCTACCACTTGCCCTTCCGCTATGAGGACCGCGCCAATCCGCGTGGTCTGAACGAACTGGTCCCCGGAGAGATGGCGAGCGTCATTGCGGAAGTTCGCGGCACGGCGCTGCTGCGCACACGGCGCATGCCCATCTTCGAGATGACTGTCGGCCACGGCCCCACTTCGATGAAGTGCATGTGGTTTCACGGGGCGTATCTCAAGGACAAATTTCAGCCCGGGCAGATGCTGGCGCTCTATGGCAAGGTGGAACCCTCGCGCAGCCGCGCCGGCATATTCAAAATGATTCAGCCGCAGGTTGAGGTGCTGCCCGCGGACGGCTCGAGCGATGACTCATTGCTGGAAGTGGGCCGCATCGTGCCGGTATATGAATCGCTCGGGGGCGCGCAGCTCAGCTCCCGTTGGCTGCGGCGCGTGATCTTCCGGCTGCTGGAGGAACTGGGCGGCAATATTCCCGAATCGCTACCCCCGGTGATGCTGGAGGGTCTTGATCTGCCCAGCCGGGCCGATGCCCTGCGCAACACGCATTTTCCCCAGCCGGGCACACCCGTGCCGCAACTGCAGACAGCCGCCACGCCCGCCCAGCAGCGGCTCATCTTCGAAGAACTGTTTTATCTGGAGGCCGGCCTGGAAGTGAAGCGGCGAAAGATGCGCGAGCGGCTGGGGCCGGCGCTTGCGGCCAACCCCACCGTGCGGGAAGCGCTGAAGCGCGTGCTGCCATTTCATCCGACATCTGCTCAGAAAAAGGCGTTCGCGGAAATCGTCGCCGACATGAAGCAGGCCACGCCGATGCGGCGGCTGCTGCAGGGCGACGTCGGCTCCGGCAAGACCATTGTTGCGCTGCAGGCTGCACTGGTCGCCATGGAGAATGGCTACCAGGCCGCGCTTATGGCGCCCACGGAGATTCTCGCCACGCAGCACTACCTCGCCGCGCGCCGTCTGCTGGAGCGCGCCGCGCGCACGCCAGCCTACACCGTCCTGCCGCTCACCGGCTCGCTCGATGAGGACCGCAAACGGCTGCACCGCGGACGAATCGCGCGCGGCGAAGCGGACCTGGTCATCGGCACGCATGCGCTCATCGAAGAAAAGGTCGAGTTCGCCCGCCTCGGCCTCGTCATCGTGGACGAGCAGCACCGTTTTGGCGTGCTGCAACGCTTCCGCCTGATGAAGAAGCCCAACGCCGCCGAGCCGCACGTGCTCATCATGACGGCTACTCCTATTCCCCGCACGCTCGCACTCACCCTCTACGGCGACCTTGACGTCAGCGTGATCGACGAATTGCCGCCGGGCCGCACGCCTATCACCACGCGCCGTATCGCCGACGACCGTGCGGATGAGGTCTGGGGCTTCGTCCGCAAACAGGCCGCCGCCGGGCATCAGACGTATGTGATCTATCCCGTCATCGAAGGCGAGCGCGACGACCAGCCGGAGCTTGACTTTGCCCACGACCCTGAGCCGGAAGCAGCGCCCGAGCTGCCCAAAAGGCGCGGCAAGGGACAGGCCGCGAAGACAGAGGCACTGTTCCGCGAGAAGCCATCGCTCAAATCGGCTGTCTCCATGTGCGAGGCATTGCGCACCGGCCCTCTCGCGGGCCTGCGGCTGGGGCTGCTGCATGGCCGTCTGAATGCGGAAGAGAAGGAGATCGTGATGCGGCGCTTTCAGCGTGGCGAAATCGATGTGCTGGTCGCAACGACTGTGGTGGAGGTCGGCGTGGACGTGCCCAACGCGACGGTGATGGTCATTGAGCACGCCGAGCGCTTTGGCCTGGCGCAGCTGCATCAGTTGCGCGGGCGTGTCGGCCGCGGCGCGGCGCGGTCTTATTGCATCCTGATGACAAGCGGAAATGTCTCCGCGCAGGCTGAAGAACGTTTGAACGCCATGGTTCGCACGCAAAATGGATTTGAGCTGGCAGAGCTGGACCTGGAGCTGCGCGGACCAGGAGAATTTTTTGGTACCCGCCAGGCGGGCATGCCGGATTTCCGGGTTGCCAATCTGCTGCGCGACCGCAAGCTGCTGGAGCTGGCCCGCAAAGAAGCTTCCTGGTTTGTGGAGCGGGGAGCCCGCGAGATGCCCAGACCCGCCGCAGAGCTTATCTGGACGACGCTACGCGCCCAATGGCAGCGCTATTACGGGCTGGTGGAAGCAGGCTGACCAGCCGCTACGCGGATGCCTGGACCGAGAAGTGACCCGCCTGCGGATAATTCGGCGCGAGCGTGGCCGCATGCAGATGCACAGAAATCATCCGTGCCTCGTTTCCAGACTCCAGATGCTTGTCGCAGAGGCACATCTCCGTCAGCCGCCGATGGGCCATCGGCGTTAAAAGCACGCCGTGTTCCTGCAATCCCATGTAGAAGTCGGCAATCGCGGACATGGGCATTTCAAACCGCATGCTGTAAGCCGCAGGCGGTAACGTTTTTTCTTCCAGAACCCAGCCTTCGCCTCGTAAAACCAGGCGAACCAGATGAGACCGCAAATCGTTAGCGTCCAGAGGACTTTGAATGTGCAGGCAGATCGTCGGCATATAACCTCGGCGGCTTTCCTCCCCACAGGTGCATGGGACGGTTGAAGGTGCTCTTCGGTTGCTTGGGCGCCGGAAATCGCAGTTGAGCCAATCAGGGTCTCGCCAGTGTGCTATCAGTACAGGATGCTGGTTGGCAGCGGAATTGACGCAATCGAGATCGCGCGCATCGCCGCAGCGATTCAACAGTTTGGCGACCGTTTCTGCCGGCGGGTGTACACCGCGCAGGAGATCGCCTACTGCCGCTCCAAACGAAATGCGGCGGAGAGCTTTGCCGCGCGATTCGCGGCCAAGGAAGCAGCCGCCAAAGCGTTGGGAACCGGCATCCAGGCCGGGGTCGGCTGGCGCGACATCGAGGTCACGCGCGCCCCCAGCGGACGCCCCGGTCTGCGCTTCCACGGCCGGGCCCTTGTGTTTGCGCGCCGCCTGCAGGTAGCGAATGCCTCCCTTTCGCTTACCCACTCCCGCGAGCTGGCCCTGGCGCAGGTGCTGCTGGAAGATGAAACGGGCGGCGATGGGTGGCCGTTTGCTGCGAGCTGAGACAGACTCCGCTCGCAACCTGAAACAGGAGCGGCCGCTCTGCTATCCTCATGATATTCCGTGACTCTGGCAGGCGTAGGTCCGGGCGCAAACCCGCGGGAGCAAGATTGCCGAATCAGCGCGAAATCCGTTGGTCTCAATTGAAAGTCGGTTTGCTGGTTATCGCCGCGCTGGTGGTGCTGACACTGCTGATCTCCCTCATGTCCGGCACGACCGGCGGCCTGTTCACGCGGCGCATCGTTGTCCACTCGTACTTTACGAATGCAGGGGGGCTCAAGCCGGGCGCGCCGGTCAATCTGCAGGGTGTCACCATCGGGGCCGTGGAAAAGGTCCTGATCGTTCCTTCGCGCAGAAAAACGCCTGTGGAAGCCATCATGCGTATCGGGCTGAAATATGGCGCTGCGCTGCATACGGACTCCAAGGCATCGTTGGCCACCGCCGGCGTGCTTGGCGATACATTCGTCGACATCGACAGCTCGAAAGCGACTGGGCCGCCGCTGAAAAATGGCGACGAAGTGCCGGTCCGCGCTAATCCCAGCCTCTCCGACGTCATCAAGAGCAGCCAGGGAACCATTGACCAGGTGAATGTCATTCTGGGTAAGCTGAATGCGATGACCGACGCCCTGAGCGCGGGCCAGGGCACACTGGGCAAGCTTCTGAAGGACCCGAATCTGTATGCACGCGCGACGGGCACTCTGACGGAGATGCAGACCATGGTCACCCGCATCAACGAGGGCCAGGGCACACTCGGAAAGCTGGTGAACGACCCGGGGATGTATAACCGCGCCAACGATACGATTGCCCGCCTGCAGAAAGTTGCGGACGCGATCGACGCGGGCCAGGGGACGCTGGGCAAGTTAGTCAAAGACCCGGCGCTCTACAACAATCTGAATCAGACGGCGGCGAATGCCAACCACCTGCTCGCGGGCGTCAATCAGGGCCGGGGAACGCTCGGCATGCTGGCCAAGGATGAGGCTTTCCGCAACAGACTGAATGCGACCATCGGCAACCTGCAGTCGATCAGCCACAGCCTGGCTGCGGGGGAAGGTACCACGGGCAAGCTGCTGCACGATCCGGCTCTTTACAACAACACCAACCAGAGCGTCCTGGAGCTTCGCCGATTGCTGGCGGCGGTCCGGGCCAATCCCAAGAAGTATCTTGTCATCCGGCTCAAAATCTTCTAACCGGCCCGTCCGGAGGGTTTGGGGAGCCCTGCGGACTGTGGCGCATGGGCCGCTCGTTGGCACAAACGCGCATGGGCTTTTACAATTGGGAGCGGAAGCAATCCAGACAACAAAATCTGCTCACGCAGTCCTCCGCCTGATCCCCGCAGCGGAGGTTGAAGGACACACATGAAGTTTTGGAAGTACGGCCGGGTAGCTCTGGCCTTGATGGGTTCCATTGTCCTGGGTATGAGCATTACCTGCTGCGGCGTGTACACGTCAGGGTATATGTACGTGACCGGCGCCGAGTTTAACCAGATCGCCGCGTACAAAATCGATCACGACTTTGGATATCTGACCCCTGTCACCGGGTCTCCGTTTGCATCTGCGGGCACCGACCCGGTGCAGGAGGTCGTGCTCCCCGGTGGCCGCTTCCTCGCTGTCTTGAGCCGGGGGTCCGGACTGGTCTCTATTTACACGATCGGCGGCGGCGGCGTTCTCTATTTCCAGCAGTCCTATTCAACCTCTGGAAAGAATCCCGTGTCGCTTGGCACTTCCCCGGGTGGCTCGTTTCTATATGCGCTGGACCAGGTAGCACCTCCGAATTACATCAACGGCGTGGATCAGAACGCAGGCCGCGGCGATGTTACCGTATTTCAGGTCGATCCCAATACCGGCAAGCTGACGCTGATCACGAACCAGAATACGTTTAATACGAACGGCTCGCAGTTGCCATACTTTACGGTGAACTACAACCCGGTCCAGTTGGTCACTGCCGGCGGCGGCACGGGGGCATCCGGGTCGTTCCTGTACACGCTGGACACCGGATATCCGGCGAACGCAACCACCGTCACTCCGCCTTCGTGCCAGAACCAGACCATTGGCAGTCCCTGCACGCAGTCGTACGGAATCCCTGCCGCCTGCCAGAATCAGGCGCTCGGCAGCCCCTGCACCAACGCGGATGTCTTTTTGTACGCCATCAACACCAGCAATGGCCAACTGACACTTACGCAGAACCAGCCCCTGAATATTGGCACGCAGCCGACCGCTGCCAGCACGATGTACACCTCGCCGAACGGCGCGTATATCTACATCGCGGATACTCAGAACGGCGCCAATTCGGGCCGGATTCTTCCCTTCACGGTTGGACCCAGCGGCGTTCTCCAGACCCTGGTCGGCGGCCCCATCAATAACCTGTCGAATGCGGCGTCGTTCCCGGATGCATTTCTGGCGAACTCCAACACGAATTTCCTGTACGTCGCTAACTTTGGCCCGTCCAACATTCAGCAGCCGAACAGCAACATCTCAGCCTTCACCATTGACCAGACCAACGGACAGTTGCAGGCAGTGGCGGGTGGCACCAATGGCTTGAATCCGGAGAACAACGGAGCA
>JAJXUS010000085.1 GCA_021782675.1 Acidobacteriota bacterium | reverse complement strand
ATGGGTCCTGTTCGCTTTGAATTCCGCCGGCCGCAACGCCTCGCAGCTCTGCTGCTTATACTCTTCGCCCTGCAGTGCCTGTGGGTCGTCAGCCGCCAGCACCTGACAGAGAAGGATTTCCACTATGCGCAATGTGGCCGCGAGCTGTGGGAGAGGCCGTCGCCACTGGCGGGGTATCTGACCTCTTGTGGCAACATCCGGGACGGAACGTTTGCCTATCGCGCCGCTGGCTTGCCGCTGACCCTGGAGCGGCTGATCGCCGGCGAACCCAGCTCCGCCACGCCCTGGGAGCTGGAGCATCTGGTCTGGAACGTTCTTTTGCTGCTGCGGCTGCCGTTCATTCTGTTTGGCGTATGGCTGGGCGGCGCCATATGGTGGGTGTCCCGTCGGTTATTTGGCAACGAGGGCGGTTTTCTGGCGCTGGGCCTGTATTGTTTCTCCCCGGCCGTCATCGCCAATTGCGTTCGCCCGAATAACGACATCCTGGCGGCGTGGGGGCTGTACGGGGTGATCTACACCAGCATTGGGATGGCGCACACCATGCAGGCGCCCCGCAAAAAGTGGATTCCCCGGCTTGGGTTGTTCGCACTGGCGCTTGGCCTGACGGCCACAGCGCACGTTATTGCGGCGATTCTGGGGCTGTTGCTGGCATTTTGCTTCATGATGTATCTCTGCGAACGGCGCCGGGCGGACGTCCCGCTCCTTGTCGCCGGCATCTCATTCGCGGCATTCCTGATTCTGTTGGCGTCCTACACCTTTAACCTCGACGCCTTCAGCTATGTGTTTCAAAGTGCAGATGCTTTTCTTTGGCTCAGCAGCAATGGGCCGCATCAACTCCTGATCAACTTCCCTGAGGCACCCACCGCAATTGCGCTTGGGGTCAGCCTGCTGCTTTACCTGATGCATCGGCCCTCCCGCTACTTCGGCAACACTGCGCCACTGTTGACGGCCCTGCTCCTGCTGCCGCTGGTCACGACCGGGGTACACGCGCAGCCGTGGTTCTGGGCCCTGCCGTTTCTGCTGACGTTCATCGGCGGGATCTTCGCGGACATGCTGGAGGGCCCGCGGCGGCGTCTTTTTCTGTGGCTGACCGGCGCGCTGATGGTCGCCCAAACTTTGCTTTGCCTGGTGGATCTGCCCCTGCTGGTCCGCGGCTGACGGGGTGTTGCGGCTGGTAAAATATAGAAAGACTTCAGCGAACTCGGCGACCTGGTTTCCCGCAGGTCCGCTTCGTGTCTGAACGCTCGCAAGACTCAACCTATGGCAGACGATCTAAATCCCCAGCTTCCTCTTGATGGCGGCGCGAATGGCGCCGGTGGTAACAGCCCCGGCGGCCCGACGGGGCCGGGTGCGGCCAACATGGTCTTCATCAACATTGAAGACGAGATGCGGCGTTCGTATCTCGATTACTCAATGTCGGTCATCATCGGTCGTGCGCTGCCCGACGTGCGCGATGGCCTGAAGCCCGTCCATCGCCGTGTGTTGTACACGATGCAGGAGATGGGGCTGCAGTACAACAAGAAGTACACCAAGTGCGCCAAGGTTGTCGGCCAGGCGATGGGTCTCTATCATCCGCACGGCGACTCCTCAATCTATGACACGATGGTGCGGCTGGCGCAGCCTTTCAGCATGCGCTACCCAATGGTGGACGGCCAGGGAAACTTCGGCTCCGTCGATGGCGACCCACCGGCGGCCATGCGGTACACCGAGGCGCGCCTGACCCGCATTGCCGGCGAGATGCTGGCGGACATCGACCAGGAGACGGTAGACTTCGTCCCCAATTACGACGAAAGCACGCTGGAACCTACGGTGCTGCCGACGCGCATTCCCGCCCTGATTGTGAATGGCTCAAGCGGAATCGCCGTGGGTATGGCCACCAATATTCCGCCGCACAACCTGACGGAAATCGTGAATGCCGCCATTGAGATGGTGAATAATCCGCACGCGGGGCTGGCGGAGGTCCTGAAGCATGTGCAGGGACCGGACTTTCCGACGGGCGGCTTCATCTACGGCCGGGGCGGCATTGCGCAGGCCTACAAGACGGGGCGCGGCCGGTTCCAGATCCGCGCTCGCGCCGCAATCGAGAACCTGAACCAGGGCCGCCAGGCAATCATCGTCACCGAGATTCCCTATCAGGTCAACAAATCCAAGCTCATCGAGCGCATCGCCGAGCTGGTGAACGAAAAGATTGTCGATGAGATCAGCGACGTACGCGACGAGAGCGACCGCGACGGCATGCGGATCGTGATTGAGCTGAAGCGCAGCGCCGAAGCGCAGATTGTTCTCAATCAGCTATATAAGCACACGCAGATGCAGGACAGCTTCTCGATGATCTTTCTGGCGGTCGTCAACGGCCAGCCGCGGGAACTGAGCCTGCCGCAGGCGATCCGGCATTTTCTGGATCACCGCATTGAAGTGGTCCGCCGCCGCACCGCCTTCCAGTTGCGCAAGGCGCGGGAGCGGGAGCACATCCTGGAAGGCTACAAGATCGCGCTCGACAATCTGGATGCGTTCATCCGGATTATCCGTGGATCTTCTTCACGGGCGGATGCGCGCGAGAACCTGCACCGCTTTGCGATGAGCAAGGAGATCGTGATCAAACTGGATCGCGATACCACCCTGCTGGCGGCTGAAGCGGGCATGACGTACCGGCAGATCGATGCCGTGCTGGAACTGCAACTCTATCGTCTGACGCAGCTCTCCATCGATGAACTATTGAAGGAGCTGGCGGAGACGCGCGAGCGGATCGCGGAGCTGGAATCGATTCTGGCGAGCGAGAAGAAGTTGCGCGCGGTGATCGTGAAAGAGCTGGAAACGATCAGGAAAGAATACGGCGATGAGCGCCGCACGCAGATTCTGGATGAAACAGCGGAGCTGCAGTTGGAAGACCTGATCGCCGATGAGCAGGTGGCGATCACCGTCTCGCACTCAGGGTATTTGAAACGCACGCCCATCTCCACCTATCGGCAGCAGCGGCGCGGCGGGACCGGCCGCTTCGGCATGCGGACACGGGAAGAGGATTTTGTCGAGCAGCTCATCATCGACTCCACGCACGCCTACCTGCTGTGCTTTACCAATACCGGGCGCATGTACTGGCTGAAGGTGTATGAAATTCCCGACGTGGGTGCTGCGGGCAAGGGCAAAGCCATGGCCAGCCTGCTGAACCTGCAACCCGGAGAGACGATTTGCGCGATTCTTCCGGTGCGCAACCTCGAGGACGAAACCAAGTTCATCTTCTTCGCCACCCGCCAGGGCACGGTGAAAAAGACACCGCTCAAGGACTTCTCAAACGTCATGGCGAAGGGCATCATTGCCATCGGCGTGGACAAGGACGACGAACTCGTCGGAGCTCGCATTACCGACGGCGGCCAGGTGGTGTTTCTGGCGACCCACGACGGCATGGCGATCCGCTTTGACGAAAACGACGTGCGCTCCATGGGAAGGCCCGCACGCGGTGTACGCGGCATCGATCTTGGCAAAAGCGACTACCTGGTCGGCGTAGCCGTTACTCCTCGTGAGCGCAAGAAGAGCAACGGCGAGGACTGTGCCTGCCTGATCCTGTCGGTCACCGACAACGGCTACGGCAAGCGCACAGATGTTGACGAGTATCGCCTGCAGACACGTGGCGGGAAGGGCGTCATCAACGTCAAAACGACCAGCAAGAATGGCAAGGTGTGCTCGATCAACCTGGTCGATGATTCGAGCGAACTGATGGTCATCAGTCAGTTTGGCAAGATCATTCGCATCGATACGAAAACGGTCCGGGCTGCGGGCCGTTCGACCCAGGGGGTCCGGCTGCTGAACCTGGAGGAGCCCGATAAGGTGGCAGCCTCCGTGGTGATTCCGCCGGAAGAGAAGGACAACGGCGAAGAACCTACCCTTATCCAATAGCAGCAGTCCTCTGCGGCGGCTGACCGGCAAGGTCAGCCGCCCTTTATATTGGAGCTATCACCGGTCCGTGGTCATGACGACGCGGCGTTACAAGGAGACAGATTGTGACATCGATGTTTCAACGAGTCACCCAGGCCGCTTGCATGCTCGTTCTCGGGTCTGCCGTGGTATTGGCCGCGCAGACCACTCCCTCCGCGCATCATGGCCTATACTCTGCGCGGCAATCGCAGCGCGGTAAGGCGTTATATGCCTCGCAATGCGCCATGTGCCATGGCGACGACATGTCGGGCATGGGCCCCAGCCCGGCGCTGACGGGTGAAGATTTTATGGCCAAGTGGAACCGGCAGCCGGTGTCGGCACTCTTCAGCAAGATCAAGATGACGATGCCGCAAAGCCGCCCCGGCTCCCTGACTGGCGGCCAGGCAGCAGAGCTGGTTGCGTTCATCCTGCATAAAAATGGATTGCCGGCGGGCACGGCGCCGCTGGCGGCGACCGCCGCCGGGCAGAAAGGCCTGCGCATCAGCAAGCACTAACGCTGCGGCATGATCCGCTTTCGTTTACTGCAGCGTGCCGATGAATACGCCGAACGGCGGCAGCGTCATATGATGCAGGTCGGTCCTGCGCTGCATTCCCGCGGTTTCAAGCAGGGCCGTCACGCCGCTTCCGGAAATTCCGTGCGCTCGCAGGTGATAGTCGATTGTCTGCGTTTGCGCCGAGAAGTTGATGGCAACGAGTACCGTCGGGCCATCCTTCGGTTCCGTGCGCAAATAAGAAAGAACATTCGGGTTGGTCCGGTCGACCATCACCGTCTGCCCATTGCGCATGACGGGATTCTCCGCCCGCAGCGCGATCAGCCGCTTGTACCAGTTGAGCAATGAATCGGGCGCTGCGGATTCCGTCTGAACGTTGACAGTCTTATAGCTGGCGGGAATCGGCAGCCACGTCTTGTTCGCTGTACTGAAGCCGGCATTTTTTTCGCTATCCCACTGCATCGGCGTCCGCTCACCATCGCGGCCCTTGTATTTCGGCCAGCCAACTTTTCCGACTGGATCCTGAACCTCCGCCTTTGTTTTGGGCGGCGTTGTGACCATGCCAATCTCCTGCCCGTAATACATCAGAGCGACGGCGCGCGGCGTGAGAAGCAACGCCGCAATTACGCGCGCGATCTGTGCATCATGAACGCCATCGCCATACCGGTTCCAGCTCCGCGGATTGTCATGGTTATCAAAGACAAACAGTGGCATGTTGCCATCGAGCTGCGTCTCCGCCTGATTCATCTTTTCGCGAAACTCGTTCGCATCCAGCCTGTTGATGAACCCTACCTGCATGTCCATGGGGAGTTGCAGCTCATCGCGGTTCGTCCCGTACCAGCGAAGCTGATCCTGAATATTGGGCAGATAAGTCTCGCCAATCAGCACTCGATTTCCGGGGTAGCTGTCAACCAGCTTGCGCAGGGCGCGCATGACACCATGGACCTCCGGCAGATTGCTGGTCCGGCTCTCATCAAGGTTGGGGTCGCCAAAAGCGTTGCTGCCACCGATCTCTTTTTCGTCGCGAAACTGTGGATCCTCAAACAGCTCCGGCACGGCATCCAGCCGGAAGCCGGCCACGCCCTTATCCAGCCAGAAGCGGCAGACGTTGAACATGGCCTTTTGCACCTCTGGGTTGCGCCAGTTCAGATCAGGCTGCGCCGCGTAGAACTTGTGGTAGTACCACTGTTTCGTGGTGGGGTCGTAGGTCCAGGCGGAGTGCCCAAAGGCGCTCTGCCAGTTGTTGGGAGGAATTCCCGGTCCTTTGCCATCGCGCCAGATGTACCAGTTCCGCCTGGGATTGCTACGGGAGCTGCGGCTTTCCTTGAACCACGGGGACTGGTCGGACGTGTGGTTCATCACCATGTCCATGATGACGCGAATGTGGTGCTGCCGCGCTGCCGCTATCAGATGATCGAAGTCCGCCATGGAGCCGTAAAGCGGATCGATCGCTTCATAGTTGGAGATGTCATAGCCGAAGTCGACAAGGGGCGACGGATAAATCGGCGTCAGCCAGATGGCGTTCACCTTCAGGCTCTGGAGATAATCCAGCCGCTGGATGATGCCATTAATATCGCCAACACCATCGTCGTTTGAATCCTGAAAACTGCGCGGATAGATCTCATAGATCAGCGCGTGCTGCCACCAGGGCGTGGCCGCAGGCCTGGAATGCTGCGGCGCTCCCTGCTGCGCCGCACGCCCACTTGAAATGCCACAGAGGAAAATGACGCCAAGCACGGCTGCGATCCGGAGCGTCAGCTTCTTTCGGTGATTGCAAATCATTTCAAATCTCCCAGAACCTTCCGGTTCACGATATAACTGCGAGGAATCGGGGGTTGCCGCCCGGGGCAGCTTATAGCGGAAACCGGGCTTCCTGGGCTTTGGGAACCAACTCTACACCCGGTTCGACGATCTTCGCCTGCAGCTTGCGGAATCCGAAGGCAACGGCAACCTGCGGAGCAATGTATCGCGTGACCCAGACGATGATGAGAATCTCTGGAACGTAATGTCCCCACAGTTGTGGGTGTACCGGAAGTAGGATGCCGGGGCCGACGGCCGCGGCGTACGCAACCAGCACCAGCCCCCAGGGACTTTCGCGGGCGTCCCCAAAAACCAGATTCAGAAAGATGAAGGTGAAGCAGTACATGACGGGCATGACGATGGCGACGCCAGCCCAGCCGAATTCACGGTAGGCATCTCCGACAGGCGCAAATGCCACGGCGGTTGTGTAGTCCTCGGTGCCGGTTTCATTGGTCTCTCGGCCATAGATATTTCCCAACGAAAGTGTCGCGCGGGAGGGCCAGATCAAGTGAGGCACCACCATCTCAAACCCTTCGACCAGATACTGCCCGCCCGCAATCCCAAAATGCTGCGTCACGTCAATCAATCGGTCATCCTGACAGATGAGCGACTCCCGATCGATAAAGCCGTGCGGATGGTCGTAGCAGAGTGACACCTGATTGACGTCTTCGTTAAGCTTTCGAGAATCCGCGTACCACTGATACATCGCCGTGATGGAACCGGGGCTTTCCAGCAGGTCAATCGTGGCCTGGACGCTCTCGCGCAGCGTTGCCTGGCGAGTCATGCCGCGTGCCCACTGGGCCCACGGAAACAAAAACCCCACTGCAAATGCAAGCCATGCCACGATCACGACGACCTGCAGCGGCCGAAATTTATATTCGAGCGCGGCACAGACCAGAAAGTACGAGAAGAAGGGCGCGTACATTCCCTGTTTGGAGGCGGCGATGAACCCGAACCCGGCAACATAAAGAATGCTGACCCAGACGATCCAGTTCATGCTGCGGGTTCCACGGCTGATACAGATTTCGTAATACGTGGCCAGCACGGTCGCCATGGGAACAAAGATATTCAGCTGATTCAGCGCGCTCCAAATAGTTCCATTCCCGCCCGTATTGTTGAAGGTGAGAAGCACCTGACTCACCAAACCAATTGCCAACAGGCCAGCGGAGGTATTTTTAAGATTCTCGAGATCGCGCGCGGTGAACCGGACGACATTGCGCGAGGTGGCAAAGCGGCGGCTCAGCGCGGCGGCGATCCAAATTCCGGCCCAGCCGAGCGCCGTCGCCGTCATTGTGATTAGCGGATGTTCAAAATGCTTATTCGTTGGCTCCCAGGTGACCACTTTCACAATCAGCAGAGTCAGAAAGGTGGGGATGGCCATGAAAAAAACAAAAGCGCCGCCGGTCGTCCCCAGGCCATCGAGACGATTAAAGGCCAGGGCGCTGAAGACAATCGCCATGCACGCCAGCGCGGCCACAACGGGATCCGTGCCATCCAGCAACTGCGCAAAACCGGTGGCACAGCTTATCGAGTAAGCACGATCAGCCTGGATGGACCGATCCTGCTGACCATCAGCCAGCTCAACCAGCTCCGTCGCGATTTGCTTGCCCGG
>JAJXUS010000084.1 GCA_021782675.1 Acidobacteriota bacterium | reverse complement strand
CGCTGAGCCGGCATTCTTCTCATCACTCCAGGAGTCGGTTTCCTCACAGCTGGACCAGCCCACCCACCCACACCCGAAGCGACGCTTGATCCATCGAAGACCGCCTCAATCAGCGGCACGGAGCGTTTATGACGCTGCATGCAAACTCCGGCAGCGTCTGGATGATGATTGGCGCCATCGTAGTGCTGGCCACGTTCGGCGATGTGATGATTGCAAGCGCGCTACGGCAGATCGGCGATCTGGATGATGTCCGCGCGAAAAGCGGCATCTTCGGCGCGATCCGTGCCGTCTTGTCGAACGTCCGCTTCTTCTTCGGCGTGGTGGGCATGTCGCTCAGCTTCTTTGCACTGCTGTTTGCCCTCAGTTGGGCGGACGTCAGCCTGGTGGCTCCCGCATCAGCGGCACTGACCTTTGTGACGAACGCTGTGGCTGCGAAATGGATTCTGAAAGAGAACGTTGACCGGCGTCGATGGCTGGCCGCACTCTGCGTCGGCGGCGGCATCTTCCTGCTGACCCGGTAGCTAACCGAACAGCCGCATCAAGCCCTGCGACGGCAGGTCAGGCTGTAAAAATTGCCGGCGCTCGCCAGCGGCAGCGCTGATCGCTTCCGCCGCGAGAAAGCCGCTGCGCACCGCACCCTCCATCGTGGAAGGCCAGCCCGTCGCCGTCCAGTCACCCGCAAGGTAGATTCCCTGCCAGCCAGTGACGGGCCTCGGCCGGAATGCCTCCAGCCCCGGCGTGACGGAGAAGGTTGCGCGAACCTCTTTGACCACGGCGGCCTTTAATAACTGCGCACCGCGCACCGTCGGGAAAAACTGCGCCAGCTCCGCGAGAGCCAGGTCGATCACCTCCTGGCGCGACTTTGCCACCAGCGACCGCGACGCGCTCACCACCAGCTCCAGATAAAATCCGTCGCCCGTCCTGCGAGTCTCCGGCTGCAGCAGCGTCTTGTTGTACATCCACTGGATGGTCGTATCCAGCAGCACGGCGTGCGGAAGATTCGTCACCGCGCGGTCGAACCAGAGATGGATGCCTGTTATCGGCGAATGCTCAAACCGGCGCAGGCTGGCCGCGAATCGGTCCTTCGCCGCATCGTCGGGAAGTCCTGGCAGCAGCTTTTGCATAGCTTCAAACGGCAGCGCGAAGACGACTGCGTCGCTCTTTACGGTTTGGTCGCCCGCAAACAACTGCCATCCGCCGGTCGAGGCATCCCGCGCGACGCGATCGACGCCGGTGCGCAGCGAAACCATCCCGCCGCGTTCCGTAATGTAGTTCAAGGCATACCCATACAACTGGCTGAGCGGAATCTGCGGGATACCCATCGCGCCACCCTGCGCCGACTGCAGAAACGCCATGCGAAACACCATTCCCGCATAGTGCACGGACACGCGGTCCAGATCGTCATTCAGCGCACTCACCAGCACAGGGTTCCAGAAGCGATCGATCGCGCGGCGTGTCTGGCCATGCCGCCGCAGCCATTCAGCGAAGTTTTCCTGGCTGTCGGGCGGCACACCGCGCAGAAATGCCGGCATCGCCCGCGCAATCGCCAGCTTGTCCGCCATGGACAGAGCGGAAGCACACAAAAACGCCAGAGACGCGTGAAACGGAGCCGGCAACGCGCCGGGCTGCAGAACGCTGCTGCGTCCGCCGGGTTCAAGAAAGGTGATGCGGTCGAACCACCCAATGCGGTCCTCCACCCCAAGCTGACGATACAACGCGATCAGGTTTGTGCAGCAGCCAAGCAGAATGTGCTGGCAGTTATCGACTACCTCGCCCGTGCCCGGGTGTTCATAAGAAGACGCGCGGCCGCCAACATACGGGCGGCGCTCCAGCAGTCGCACCGGATATCCGGCATCCGCCAGCGAGCACGCCGCCGCCAGGCCGGCCAGCCCGCCACCAACCACGGCAACCGTTGGCCGTTTCGCCGATGGCAACATCGTGCTCAAAGTATTTCCGCGGAATGGTTGGAATCTTTGAGTCGTGTGGACCGCGCGGCAAACAGCCGCAGCCACAGGGCCATCAGCAGGCCCCGGAGCAGAATCCCGAGCTTCTGGAACGTGGAAACGCGCACTCGTTGCCGGTATACCTCGTACCGCGCGGCAATAATGCGCTGCAGCAGCCGGCGATAGATACGAACCAGAACCCACAGCGCAGCGCGGCTGTCGGCGTCGATGAGAGGCAGCAGCTCATCGGCGGCAGCATAATCGTCCAGCGCACGCCGCGCCTCCATCTCAAACAGCGCGCGCTCATTCAGCGTAATCGCGCGGCCGGAGATGCCGCCGGCTAGCTGATCGGCAGTCACTCCATGCGAGGCAAGATCCTCGCTGGGCAGATAGATTCGCCCGCGAGCTGCGTCCTCGCGAACATCGCGCAGAATATTGGTCAACTGAAACGCAATACCCGTCTTCTCGGCCAGCGCTTCCGCGCGCGGGTCGCTGTAGCCAAAGATTCGGATGCAAACCAGCCCCACGACCGACGCCACCAGATAGCAGTAGCGGTAGAGGTCGGCAAATGTTTCATAGGTGACGGCTGCTCCGCTCACATCCATCAGCGTGCCCTCGACCAGTTGGTCGAGAAGCACAAGCGGAATTCTGAACCGCTGCTGCACATCCCGCATCGCGATAAAGATTGGGTCGTTGGTCTGCTCTCCGTCTGCCGCTCGATGCCATGCCGCCAGCCACGCCTCTGTACGTGCCAGCCGTTCGGGCTGCGGAATGCTTTCATCATCCGACAGGTCATCGGCATGACGCATGAAGGCGTACACCGCACTCATCGCCAGACGCTTCTCGCGCGGTAGCACGCGGAAGGAGTAGTAAAAGTTTTTGGCTTCGCGGCGCGCAATCGCGTCACAGGCGGCATAGGCGTCGCGAAGGGCAACCGTCACGTGCGCGACCTCGCGCTCAGGCGGCTGACAAAGGCACGCAGCAGCAGGGCCACCTTGCGGCGCTTTGAGATTACCGGACGGGCGCGCAGCACATCATAATCCTGCCGGACAATGGCCCGCAGGATTTCACGGCCGCCTGCGCTGAACAGCGAAATGTCGACAGCCAGCTCCGGATCGACCCGCTGCAGCAATGGCAGCCCATCGACAAACATGCGATCGGCCAGCGCTACTTCATAGTTCATCAGCGCGCGGAACTCCGGCGTGAAGCGCCGCTCCGCAATCTGCTGTTCCGTCACGCCGAACCGCTCCATATCGTCCAGCGGAAGATAGATGCGGCCGCGCCCGTAATCCGGGACAACGTCCTGCCAGAAGTTTGCAAGCTGCAGCGCCGAACACGTAAAGTCCGAGAGCGCAAACAGCGCCTCGTCGCGATAGCCGCAGGCGTACAGCACCAGACGCCCTACAGGATTCGCCGAGTAGCGGCAGTACTCGAGCACCTGCGGCATCGACGCATAGCGTGTCACCGTCTGATCCTGGCGAAACGCTGCCAGCAAATCTGCGAATGGCTCTTTTGGAATGCTGCAGATCCGGATCGTCTCTGCCAGCGCGACAAATACCGGATGGCGCGCTTCGCCGCGATAGCAGGCATCCAGTTCTTCGCTCCAGGCCTCAAGCAATGCCAGCGAAGCCGCCGGATCGCCGACCTCATCCCCAAGATCGTCCGAGATGCGGCAGTAGGCGTAAATGCTCTGAAAGTGAGGGCGCAGCCGCTTGGGCAGAAACCACGTGGCCACGTGGAAGTTTTCGTAATGCGACTCGGCGAGCGCGCGGCAATATGCGTGCGCCTGCTCCAGCGATGGCGCACGCTCGGGGATGCGATAGGTCTCCGGCAGCTTGCTCCATCCTGCATGCAGCAGGGCTTCGCGCTGGGGATCGGCGGCGGCGGTGACACTCACGGCAGGCCTCCCGGGAACAGCGCCGTCTTGATCTCTCCGCGGCGGTCCATCAGGCGGCGAAAAACGGGCACCAGATCTTCCAGCGGCGCACGTCCCGTAAGAAAGCGCGCCGCATCGAAGCGACCGCTTGCAATCCACGCAAAGGCGCGGCGGCAGACGGATGGCCGGTGATGAAAGCTGGCGCGCAGCGTCACGCTGCTATAGTGCAGCCGGTTGGTATCGAGCGAAATCACCGTGCCCGCCGGGCATCCTCCAAACAGATTCACCACGCCGCCTTTTCGGACCAGTTCAACGGCAAGCTGCCACGTCTCCGGAGTCGCCACTGCTTCGACCACCGCATCCGCACCGCGTCCTCCAGTGAGTTCTCGCACAGCATCAATCGTGCTCTCGGCTGTCCCCACCGTCACGACGTCCGCCGCACCGAGCGTCCGCGCCTGCTCGGCCTGCTGCGGTCGCTTCACCAGAGCGATCACCTCCGCGCCCATCTGCGACGCCAGATGGATAAACATCAGCCCGATGGGGCCGGCGCCGATCACGGCCAGGCTGTCGCCCGGCTTGATTCCCGTCTCGTCCAGCCCCAGCAGCACACACGCCAGCGGCTCTGTCATCGCGGCATGCTCCAGCGGAATCTCCGCGGGCACGTGCAGCGTGTTCTTAGCCACAATGCGTGCCGGAATGCGGATGTACTCCGCATAAGCGCCGTTGTTGAACAAGAGATCTTCGCAGAGATTTTCCTGCTCGCGCTGGCAGAAGTAGCACTTTCCACAAGGAGCGGAGTTGAGCGCAACCACCTGATCGCCCACGTGGAACGACTCGACACCTTCCCCGGCCTCGGTGACCACGCCGGCCAGTTCATGCCCAAACAGCGCAGGCGGCTTCAGCATCTTTGCGTGGTATCCCCGGCGATACACTTTCAGATCGGTGCCGCAGGTCAGCGCGGCGTGCACGCGCACCACCAGCTCTCCCGGGCCAGCGTGTGGCACCGGGAGCTGCTCGATGCGGACATCTTCTCGGCCGTGCAGCACCGCAGCCTTCATCTCTGCCATAGCTCTCTATTTTCTCAAAAATACTCAGGCGTCTGCGGCTGCCATCTCAATCATGACTTTCATGGAGTCAGGCTTCGGAACGCTCGCGAAGGCCACACCCGCAGCCGCCTGTTCCAGTGGAAAACGGTGGGAGATCAGCGTCGTCAGATCGAACCCGTTACGGTATCCGTCCAGCACCAGCTTCGCGGCCTCGTCCTGTATCTCCGCCGATGAGCTGTACGATCCCAGAAGCGCAATCTCATCCATGCACACCGCCGCCGGATCGATCACCGCTTCCCCGTGCTGGGTGGCGGCGAAGAGCAGCACCCGTCCCCCGGGACGCGCCGCAGCCATCGCCGGACGAATCAACCCATTGCCTGCGACCGCGACGATGACGACATCGGCGCCGCGCCCATCCGTCGCCTGGCGCAGCTCTTCACCGGCATCCTGCTGGCTGGCGTCGATGAAGTGCTTCAGGCCGAAGCGCTGCGCGTACTGGTGACGTGAGGCGTAAAGGTCCGACGTGTACACAGTTGCCCCTTCGCGCGGCGCCAGTGCAGCCAGCAGAATGCCAATCGGCCCCTGCCCCATCACCAGCACTGTCTCGTCCGCCGCCAGCTTCAGATTGCGCACCGCTTTGAAGCAGGTATTGACAGGCTCGATCCACGCCGCCTGATCGAGCGGAACATCGTCGGGAATCAGCACCAGTCCGCGCTCTACGATCCAGTCCATTACGCGAATGTACTCCGCAAACCCGCCGCCCGCTGGGGTAAACCCGGCCGTACACCCCACACGCTTATAGGTCTCGCACTGGGCAAAAGTCTTCTTCCGGCAGTAATAGCAATGGCCGCATGGAATGTGGTGAAATGCCATGACCCGGTCTCCGGCACGCCACCGGGAGACACCCGCGCCGACGGCGACGATCGTCCCGGCCATCTCATGCCCAAAGATGCGCGGCGGCGTATGGGAGCCGGTGTGAATCTTCTTGAGGTCGGTCCCACAAACGCCGCAGACGCCGATCCGCAGCAAAATCTCACCCGGTCCGATCTCGGGAACAGGGACCGTTTCGATCCGCACATCATTCACGCCACGATAGACCGCGGCGCGCATCGTCGCTGGTACAGCAGGCGCAATCGCTGGGCTCATCCCATTCATTTTACGTTGGTGCGACAGGACAGACACGACCGGCGCTACGGCTGCGCAGCACGAATCGCCTTCTCCAGCTCCTGCGCCAGCAGCCGCGAGCAAACGGCGGAGCGCCGTCCCATCTGTATGGCTTGCGGCAGCAGCCAGGGCCGCGCAAGCAGGTGGGCGATATAGGCGCGCTCCAGGAACTGTCCCTGCGGCCCGACGAAGGCAGAGATATCGGGCAGCCCATCGCCCACGGCATCGGTGATTGCCTTGACAGCGCGAAACGGCACCTTCAGCCCACGCGCTGCGCCGGCGACTGCCGCAGCCTCCATGTCCACCATCCCAGCGCCGAAGGTTCGTCCCGCTGCGGCCTTGGCGTCCGCCAACAGCACTCGATCCACGGTCAGCAGTCCAGGCCCGGCATCTGCCGTGTCGTATCGATCGCCCGTTTCGCGGTCGAGTACGTAGCCCGCCCAATGCACCGTGCCGCGCGCCACCGAGCCCTCGAGCGCGCCGGCGTATCCCGCGGAGATCATCATCAAGAGCGGTCCTGTGTCTGCCGCCACTTGCGCCGCATGCCGCGCCCGCGACGCACCCATTCCTGCACACACCGCAACGGCGAGCTCGCTCTCGAAGATGTCGCATCCATCCGAAGCATGATGACGGTGGGCCGGCCAGCCCCCTACCAGCGTCCGCAGTTCTCGCGGCAGCGCGGCGATGATCGCGATGCGAGGTTTCATGCGGGTGGGGCGTAGCCGTTCGCGCGAAACCATTCAATGGCGGTGCGGAGTGCATCATCGATTGACACCGCAGCGTAGCCCAGTTCCAGTTCGGCTTTGGCCGAGCTGGCAAACATCTTCTTCCGGCCCATGCGAACGGCCTCCACGGTGGCGCGTGGCTCTTTGCCCCGCAGTTTTCCGGTGATCCATTCATCGAAGAACGCAAACGTCGTCGCTACGGAATGCGGCACCTGCAGGGATGGCGAAGGCAGGCCGGTAATCGCGGCCATGCGATCCAGAAATTGCTTGAGCGTTAGATTCTCGCCTCCCAGAATGTACCGTTCGCCGGGCCTTCCCGCGCTGAGCGCCGAAACGTGCGCCGCTGCAACCGCCGTGACGTCGGCGAAGTTCAGTCCGGTATCCACATACGCCGGAAAATTACGGTTGAGAAAATCGACCACGATGCGGCCCGTGGGTGTCGGCTTCGCGTCGTCGGCGCCAATCGGCGTGGTTGGGTTCAGGATCATGACCGGCTGGCCCGCGCGCGCGGCGGCAATCGCCTCCTGCTCGGCAAGAAACTTTGAGCGCTTGTAGTGGCCGACCATGTCATTGAGGGACACGGGGGTATCTTCATCGACGATGGTTCCATCGGTGCGAAAGCCCATAGTCGCCACGCTCGATGTGTAAACGACGCGGCGGACGCCGCACTCCCGGGCCAGTCGAAGCAGCGCCCGTGTGCCCGCAACGTTTGCCGCATACATGCTTTGCGGATCGCGCACCCACAGGCGATAGTCTGCGGCGACATGGACCAGAGCTTCGCAGCCTGCCAGCGCGGTGCGCAGGCCTTCGGGCGTGCGCAGGTCGCCCTGCACCAGCTCGGCGTGCAGCGGCTCCAGGTGCTGTGTCCGGCTTCCAGGGCGTGTCAGCAGGCGCAGCGACGCACCGTTGCGCGATAGCGCACGCGCAACATGGCTGCCCACAAAGCCGGTAGCTCCTGTGACAAAAACTCGCATGGCACGCTCACTGCGTTACGGGGAGGATGCACGAATGACTCGCTGAAACGACGCCGGAGAGAGAAAGACCTCGCGCCTTAGTCCAGCGATTCGGCGTGGATGCCGATGTTCGTCTCGCCGGCTGACTTTTTCTCCCAGTACTTCCGCACCCAGGCTTCCCAGCTCTTTCCGGC
>JAJXUS010000083.1 GCA_021782675.1 Acidobacteriota bacterium | reverse complement strand
GCAAACAGATTGATCAGACGCCCGGCGCCGACCGTACCAACAGTCTGGCCATGATCACCGATTATGTCCCGGGCGCTTACGAAGTGCATGACATGCTGCATGTTCGCGGCGGCCATCAGGTGAACTGGCAGATCGATGGGGTCAGTCTTCCAAATACGAGCATTGCAAGCACACTCGGTCCGCAGATTGACCCCAAGGACATTGGAACGCTGGAGGTGCAGCGCGGAAGCTATAGCGCCAACCTGGGTGACCGGACGTATGGTGTGTTTGACGTTTCACCGCGAAACGGATTTGACCGCAACAACCAGGCGGAGTTGGTAGCCAGCCTGGGAAGCTACTGGCAGACGAATGACCAGTTGAATTTTGGCAGCCATACCGAACGCTTTGCGTACTACGGCAGCATAAATGGAAACTACTCGCAATATGGCCTGATGCCGCCGGTGCCAACGCCCCATCATGATGCGGCAAGCGGATACGGCGGGTTTATTTCGCTGGTCGAGAATCTGACGCCGCGCGACCAGCTCCGGTTTGTGGGTCAGTTGCGGTCTGACCGGTATCAGATCCCGTATGATCCAGAGTCGGGCGACTATGAAAATTCACAATATAACTCAAGCGGGCTGCGGGACACCCAGCATGAAAAGACTGGATTCGCCATCTTTACCTGGGTACGAACGCTGAACGCGAAGACGTTTTTCCAGGTATCGCCATACTTCAACCACATTGGCGCGGATTACCAGCCGGGTAAAGCGGACACGCCAGTTGCGAGCACTGCCAATGAAGTTTCCAATTACGCTGGCGCGCAGGCTTCAATCACGCAGCAGCTCTCGTGGAATACTCTCGATGCCGGATTTTATTCCTACGCAGAGCACGATCACACTGTTTATGGAGCTGTGTTCAACCCGCCGGGATCGATGCCGAATTTTCAGGTGCATGGCAGTGCGCTGGGCGGATTGACCGAAGAGTATGTCTCGGACAATCTCCAGGCGACGCAATGGCTGACGCTGATTGCGGGCGTGCGAGCTTCACAGTTTGCCGCAGGTATTTCGGAGTTTGCAACCGATCCGCGATTTGGCGTGGCGCTCCGCGTGCCAAAGCTGAACTGGGTGTTCCGCGCGTTTTACGGGCGCTATTATCAGGCGCCTCCGCTGATTACAGCGAGTGGTCCGCTTGCAGGCTATGCGCAGCAGAGCAACGCCGCCATTGTTCCACTGCATGGTGAGCGCGATGAGGAGCACCAGTTTGGCGTGGCGATTCCGCTATTTGGGTGGACGATTGATGCTGACAATTTCGAAACCCGCGCCAATAATTTTCTGGATCACTCAAACATCGGCGAGTCGAATCTGTTCTTTCCCGTGACGATCGACGGCGCACTCATCCAGGGATGGGAGTTGACGCTGGCGTCTCCGCAGCGCTGGCGGTACGGGCGGGCGACGCTGGCCTACTCCAACCAATTGGCCCAGCAGCGTGGCGCCATTACCGGGGGGCTGGTCTGTGAGCCGGCCACATCCCCGCAGTGCGATGTAGGCTTCAATTATGTTCCCTTGGATCACGACCAGCGAAATACGCTGAACGTTGGATATACGGCCAGCATGCCGCATGCAATTTTTGGTACGGCGCATCTTTATTACGGGTCGGGGTTCGCCAATGGCCTGCCGAGTCCGCTGTATCCTGGCGGGTATCTGCCGCACGATACGAACCTGAGCTTTTCCGGCGGCAAGACATTTCGTGATCGAACAACCTTGAGCGTCAGTCTGCTGAACGCTACCAATCGCAGGGTCTTGCTGGACAACAGCCTGACATTCGGCGGGTTCCATTACAACGCGCCGCGAGAGGTGATCGGCGAAGTGCGATTCCGTTTTGGCTATGGCGGCCTGATGCATGATTTTGGAAAAGGAGAAAGATAATGCTGCGATCATCGAAGGTCTCAGGAGTTGTTCTGGCTGGATGTCTTGCGGTGCTGGCTGCCGGATGCGGGAAGCCGCAGTCTGCATTATCAAAGACGGCTGCAAACGCGCACCGGTACGACGTGCGCGGAAAAGTGGTTTCTGTGGATGCGAAGGACGGCGTCATTTCGATGGACACCCAGGCGATTCCCGGCGTGATGGAAGCCATGACCATGGCATATAACCTGCGCGATCCGTGGGCGGCCCAGGAATTGCACCCGGGGGATGAGATTCACGCAACCCTCGATACAGGCAGCGGCAGGGCAGAGCTGAGCGGCATTACGATCACCCATCAGGCAGTGCTCGATACGCCGCCGGCGCGGCAATACAACGTGCCGCAGGTCGGGCAGACCGTGCCGGACTTTACCCTGCGCAACCAGGATGGCCGCCTCATCCATCTGCGCCAGTTTCGCGGCAAGGTGCTGATGCTGACGTTCATCTTTACGCGCTGTCCCTCGCCCAAATACTGTCCGCTGATGAACCAGAATTTTGCGGCCATCAACAAGCAACTGGCGGCAGATCCCGCACTCTATGGCCGCACGCATCTGCTGAGCATCAGCTTCGATCCGCAATACGACACCCCCGCGGTGTTACGGCGTTACGGCGAATCGTACATAGGGAGCAAGCGAGAAGATGGATTTGCCCATTGGGATTTTGCTGCACCTTCAGAGAAGGAGCTGGCATCTCTACTGCAGTGGTTTGACGTGGGTGTTACGCGCCAGAGCGGCGAAGTGACGCAGCATACCCTTTCTACCGTGATAATCGGGCCCGGTGGCCGCGTGCGTTACTGGTACCCGTCGAACGACTGGACACCGGCAATGGCGATCCGTGACATCAAAACCGTGCTGCAGACGCAGAGCGGGAAGCCGGTGCCGGCCAATCGATGATCGTCATCCTGATGGGCATTTCTGGCGCTGGAAAGACGACCATTGGCCATGCGCTGTCAGCAGCGACCGGTTGGGCGTTTGCCGACGCGGATGATTTTCATACCGCCGAAAGTAAGCGGAAGATGAGCGAGGGCCATCCGCTGACCGATGCCGATCGCGGGCCCTGGCTGCAACGATTGAACCAGCAGGTGCTCGTCTGGGCGCAGACGAATACGAATGCGATTCTTGCGTGCTCTGCGCTGCGCGAGGCATATCGGGATGCGCTGGTGCAGGGCGTGTCCGCTGGCGTTGCACGTGTTGTTTATCTGACAGCCCCGGAGGCAGTGATCCGCGAGAGAGTGGAAACCCGCCGCGGCCACTACATGCCCGCCTCCTTGGTCCCCAGCCAACTGGCGACGCTGGAACCGCCGGCAGACGCGTTGCCCATCTCTGTGGTGCCGTCTGTGGCTGAGGTGGTGGCGGAGATACGGAAAAAGCTGCAAATCGCGCCGCACCGCGATAATGGATAAGAGAGCTTAGGTAAAGGAGTGATATGGCCAAACTGACGATCGTCTTTGGAACTGTGTTGATTGTTCTGGGAGTCGCGGTGTTTGTTGCAACGGGCAGCCACGCGCCCACAGCGTTGATTCCCGCGTACTTCGGCATTCTGCTGGCAATTCTTGGCCTGCTGGCGAATACGCCGGACAGCCGCCGTCGCATGCTGTTCATGCACATTGCCGTCACCATCGGCCTTCTCGGCTTTGTGTTCCCGGGGTGGCGTGCGGCTGGCGACCTTATCGGTCAGGCCCACGGCCGTGCGATTCTTCGTCCGGTGGCCATGCAGGAAGAACTGGCAATGGCTGCTATCTGTCTGGTGTTTGTGCTGCTGTGCGTGCGGTCATTCATCGCTGCGCGCCGCCAGCGGGCGCAGTAGGGCAGTCTGATGGCGATTCGTCCCGCATGGTCGCAGCTAAGCGTCGGAGAAGGCCGGCGCGGCGGTGCGCGCACGCGTGGCGGCGAAGACAGTAAACCCAAAAAGAAGCCTGAATTTCGCAAAGTGCTGCCCGAGATATGGGAGCTGGTCCGCCCCCGGCGCGGCATTCTTCTCGTTGGCCTGCTGTTGATGGTGGTGAACCGGGTCAGCGGTTTTGTACTGCCATTCTCGGCAAAATATCTCATCGATAACGTGATGCGCCGCGGCCAGATGCATCTGCTGCCGTGGATTATCGGCGCCGTGCTGCTGGCGACGACAATTCAGGGCATTACCTCCTACGGTCTGACGCAGTTGCTTTCAAAAGCGGCGCAACGGCTGATTACAGAGCTGCGCGTCCGGGTGCAGCAGCACATCGGCCGGCTGCCGGTTGCGTTTTACGATGCCAATCGTACCGGCACACTGGTGGCGCGTATCATGACGGATGTCGAAGGCATTCGCAACCTGATCGGCACCGGCATGGTGAATTTTCTGGGCGGGTTGCTGGCTGCGGTCATTGCGTTCGGCATTCTGCTGTACATCAGCGTGCAGATGACGCTGCTGGCCTTTGTGGTGCTGATTGTCTTTTCGCTCATTCTGATGCTGGCGTTTCGCACGATCCGCCCGATCTTCCGTGAGCGATCGAAGATCAACGCCGAGGTGACCGGCCGCCTGACAGAGAGTCTCGGTGGCGTTCGCGTGGTCAAGGGATACCATGCGCAGGAGCGGGAGTCCGGCATCTTTGCGCAGGGTGTTGAGCGGCTGCTGGCCAACGTGATTCGCACCTTGACGGCCCAGTCCGTCATGAGTCTGGCTTCAACCGTGGTGCTGGGTGTTGTGGGCGCGCTGGTCATGTATCTTGGCGGCCGTCTGGTGATCGAGCATCGACTGACGGTAGGCGATTACGTCACGTACACGATGGTGCTGGCCTATCTGATTGCGCCTGTCATCCAGATCGTCGCCGTGGGGACACAACTGACAGAAGCGGTGGCGGGGCTCGACCGTACCAGTGAGATTCTGCATGAGCTGGACGAAGAGAGTGACGCCACGCGTACGGTACGGATGGGAACCATCCGAGGTCAAGTCGAGTTTGAAAATGTGTCCTTTTCGTACGAACGGGACAAGCCTGTCCTGTTTGACATTTCACTGACTGCGGAACCGGGAACCGTTACAGCGCTCATCGGGCCGTCGGGTTCCGGGAAGTCCACGATCATCGGGCTGTTGTGCGCCTTCTATAAGCCGGACTCCGGCAAGGTGCTGATCGATGGGCAGGATCTGGCGGCGGCGCGGCTTGAGGACTATCGCACGCAGCTTGGCGTAGTGCTGCAGGAGTCCTTTCTCTTCGATGGGACGATCGAGGAGAATGTGCGCTTCTCACGGCCGCAGGCGTCGGAAGCCGAGGTGCTGGACGCCTGCCGGATTGCCCGCGTAGATGAGTTTGCGGAGCGCTTTCCTGAAAAATACGCGACCATCGTTGGAGAACGCGGCGTCAAGCTGTCGGGTGGACAGCGGCAGCGCATCTCAATTGCGCGCGCCATTCTTGCGGATCCGCGAATCCTGATTCTTGACGAAGCGACGTCGAGCCTCGACTCCGAGAGCGAAGCCCTCATCCAGCAGGGTCTGGCGTACCTGATGAAAGGGCGCACGACGTTTGTGATTGCTCACCGGCTGTCGACGATCCGGCGGGCGGATCAGATCCTCGTCGTAGAGGCAGGCCGCATCGTGGAACGCGGGACGCATGAGGAGCTGTATGCGATGGGTGGCCGGTACTGGGACCTGTACACGCGGCAGCACGGGCTGCAGGCAAATCTGTTTCTGGCGCCGGGCGAGGGCGACAGCGTTCCAGAGTCGCAGGCAGAGTCGGAGCGCAAGGCTGGGGAGCTTTCGCTGCCGCAAGCCATGCGCGGAGTTTCGTAGCGCGATTCAGGTCGCGCTACTTTCTGCGATAGCAATGCCTAGTTGCCAGAGAAGGAACGCAAAGTCGAATGCGACCTCTTTTAGATAGTCATACCGGCCCGAGGCGCCTCCATGCCCGGCGTGCATGTTGGTATGCAGCAGCAACGGATGGTCAGAGGTATTCAACGTCCGTAGCTTGGCGACGTACTTGGCAGGCTCCCAATACATCACCTGACTGTCGTGCAGCGAGGTCTTTACCAGCATTGCCGGATACGCTTGCCGGGTGAGGTTGTCATAGGGCGAGTATTGCAGCATGTATTTGAACGCGTCCGGCTCATTCGGATTGCCCCATTCTTCGTACTCTCCAACCGTCAGAGGCAGTGAGGCGTCGAGCATCGTGTTCATCACATCGACAAACGGAACATGAGAGAGCACGGCACGAAACAGATCGGGCCGCATGTTGGCGACCGCGCCCATCAACAGGCCGCCGGCGCTGCCGCCTTCAATCGCAACGCGGTCCCGCGCACCATATCCCTCCGCCACCAGATGTTCGACAGCGCCGATGAAGTCCGTGAAGGTGCTGTGCTTGTTCATCATCCGGCCCGCATCGTGCCAGGGCTTCCCCATCTCGCCCCCGCCGCGGATATGGGCGTAGGCCAGCACGAGTCCGCGATCGAGCAGGCTCAGACGGTTGGAGTTGAAGCCGATCGGCAGCGGGTAGCCGTACGAACCGTAGCCGTACACGTAGAGCGGGTTCTCTCCGCGCTGGAAGCGGTCGCGACGGTACACGATTGAGATTGGAACGGAGACCCCGTCGGCCGACCGGCTGAAGATGCGTTCCGAGGCGTACAGCGCCCGGTCAAATCCACCAGGGATCGCCAGTTGCTTGAGAAGATCGCTGCGGCTGGAAGCCACGTCATACTCGAACACGGAGCTGGGGGTGACCAGGGAAGCATAGCCATAGCGATAGCACGTCGCGTGAAACTCGCGATTTGTTCCCGGGCTGGCAGTGTACGTTGGCTCCGGGAAAGCGATGTCACGTACATCGTTTCCGGCAAACGAGTGCAGCCGCAGGCGGGGCAGTCCCTGTTCGCGTTCGAAGGCGACGAAGAAGTCGCGGAACAGATCGACATCCTCAAGCATCACGCTTTCGCGATGTGGAATGTGCTCCCGCCAGTTTGCGCGCGAGGGTGCTGCGACGGGCGCGGTCACCAGGCGGAAGTTGCGTCCAGTGTCGTTGACGCGGATGAAGAGCTCGCCCTCGCGATGATCGGCGTAGTATTCAATGTTTTCGCGGCGCGGCTCGATCAGCCGCGGAGCCTTGGCGGGAGTGGATGCGTCGAGCAGCCGTTGCTCGCTGGTTGTGTGGCTGGCTGATTCGATCAGGAGATATCTACCGTCGCGTGTGCGGCCCACGCCAACATTGAAGCGCTCGTCTTCTTCATGCAATACGACTTCCGGAGCAGAAAACTGCGCTACGCCCTCGGCAAAGCCGGTCAGCGTACGGCGGTAGATGGAATCCGACCGCTTCGTCTGTTCGTCTTCGACGCTGTAGAAGAGCGTGCGGTGATCGGCTGCCCATACGACGGAGCCGACACGTCCGGCAATTGCGGACGCTGTCTTCCCGCTGGCGAGATTCTTTACATGCAGGGTGTATTGGCGAAAGCCGGTATTGTCCGTCGAGAAGGCGAGCAGGTTGGCGTCGTCGCTGACGGCGGTGACGCCGATGGCCATGAAGGCCTCTCCTTCAGCCAGCTGATTGACATCCAACAAAATATGCTCTTCCGGTGATCCGGCAGCGGGAGGTGTGATGCGAGTGGGAGATTGCGCGGCTGCCGGTGTGCGGCAAAGGATGGGATACTGCAGGCCTTCTTCGGTGCGAGAGTAGTAGTCGAAGTTGCCATCCCGATACGGAACGGACACATCCGTCTGCTGAATGTGGCTGAGCATTTCCTGATACAGCGTATCGATCAGCGGATCCAAAGGTTCCATCACAGCCTGGGTATAGGCGTTCTCTGCGTCCAGGTACGCGATGGTTTCCGCGCTCTCTTTATCGCGCAGCCACGCATAATCGTCATGCAGCGTGTGACCATGGAGTGTGGCTGTCTGCGGCTGTTTGCGGGCAATGGGTGGGTTCGGTTTCATGGGGTCAATACTCACTATATTGCTGTCGCGGATACACTGGGAATCGTCCAATGCGGAAGCAGTCTTCCAAAGGTTCAGGAGCGATGGTGATCGA
>JAJXUS010000082.1 GCA_021782675.1 Acidobacteriota bacterium | reverse complement strand
GCATCCGTTCCGGTATATCGCGCACAATGGCGAGATCAACACGCTGCGCGGTAATGTGAACTGGATGCATGCGCGGCAGTCTGTGCTGCAGTCGCCGCTGTTCGGAGAGGATCTGAAAAAGATCCTCCCGGTGGTGGAAGCCGGGAGCAGCGACTCCTCTGCTTTTGATAACGCGCTGGAACTGCTGTTCCACTCCGGCCGCAGCATGCCGCACTGCATGGCCATGCTGATTCCGGAAGCGTGGGCGGGCAATCCGCATATGGCGCCCGAGAAGCGCGCGTTCTACGAATACCACGCCTCGCTGATGGAGCCGTGGGACGGCCCGGCCGCCATCGCATTTACGGATGGCCGCGTGATCGGCGCCACGCTGGACCGCAACGGACTTCGTCCCGGCCGGTACGTGGTGACCAAGGACGACATTGTGGTGATGGCCTCGGAAGCAGGCGTACTCGATGTGCCGGCGGGAAATATCCGCAAAAAGGGCCGGTTACAGCCGGGCAAAATGTTTCTGGTCGATACGGTCCGCCAGCAGATTGTTTCCGATAAGGAGATCAAGAAGGAACTCGCCAGCCGCAAGCCCTATGAGGAATGGCTGCGCTCCAACCAGATCACGCTGGACCAGTTGCCGGAGCCGTCGCGTGTCCATGGCTCCAACCACAGCACAATGCTGCGCAGGCAGCGCGCCTTCGGATACTCCGAAGAAGACCTCACCATGATTCTGGAGCCGATGGCCAGCAAAGGCGAGGAGCCGATCGGTTCGATGGGCACCGATACGCCGCTGGCCTGCCTGTCAGACCGGCCGCAGATGCTGTTCAACTACTTCCGCCAGCTCTTTGCGCAGGTGACAAATCCGCCGATCGATCCGATCCGCGAAGAGATGGTCATGTCGCTGACCAGCTTCATCGGGATCGAGCGCAATATTCTGGAGGAGTCGCCGCTCAACTGCCACACACTCAAGCTGCCGCACGCTCTGCTGACCAATCGTGATCTCGAAAAGCTGCGCCGCGTTTCCACCGGCGATCTGCTGGCGACGACGCTGCCGGCGCTCTTCCGCGCGCAGGACGGTGAGGAGGGGTTGAAGCGTGCGCTCGACGAGCTGTGCCAGCGCGCCTCACTCGCCGTGCGAAGCGGCTATACGCTGTTGATTTTGTCTGATCGCGGGGTGGATGCGCAGTACGCGCCGATCCCGAGTCTGCTGGCATTGGCTGCGGTTCACAATTTGCTGGTGCGCGAAGAGACGCGCACGCAGGTGGCGTTGATCCTGGAGACGGGCGAGCCACGTGAGGTGATGCATTTTGCGCTGCTGATTGGTTTTGGCGCCAGCGCCATCAACCCCTATCTGGCGATGGATTCGATTCGCGACCTCGCGCATCGCGGCTATCTGACGAACGGCGTGAGCCCGGATGCGGCGGTAAAAAACTTCATCAAAGCGATCAACAAAGGGCTGCTCAAAACATTCTCAAAAATGGGAATCTCCACGCTCCAAAGTTACCGCGGTGCGCAGGTTTTTGAGGCGGTCGGGCTTAACCATGACCTGATGCAAGCCTATTTCAAAGGCGTCGCGTCGCGCGTGGAAGGCGTGGGTCTGGATGTGCTGGCGCGCGAGGCCCAGTCGAAGCACCAGCATGCCTTTTCGGCCATGAGCGAATCCCAGCCGGACTTGACGACCGGTGGCGTGTATCACTATCGCGCGGATGGTGAATATCATCTGCTGAATCCGCTG
Source organism: Acidobacteriota bacterium (assembly GCA_021782675.1). Classification (GTDB taxonomy): domain Bacteria; phylum Acidobacteriota; class Terriglobia; order Terriglobales; family Acidobacteriaceae; genus JAKAUB01. Next base: position 6,228 of record JAJXUS010000082.1, on the reverse strand, counting down.
TCGATCAGCAAACTGCAGCACTCGGTACGCAGCGGCGATGCCAAAACATTTGAAGAATATACCCAACTGATCGACGAGCAGAACCGCAACATGAGCACGCTGCGGAGCCTGATGCGCATCAAGGAAGCGGCGCAGCCAGTACCCCTGGAAGAAGTGGAGCCCGCGCGGGAGATTGTGAAGCGCTTCACGACGGGCGCCATGTCGTTTGGCTCCATCAGCCAGGAGGCGCACGAGACGCTGGCCATTGCCATGAACCGCATCGGTGGCAAGTCAAATACAGGTGAGGGCGGCGAAGACGAGGCCCGCTTCACGCCGAATGCGAATGGCGACTCCCGCCGCAGCGCGGTAAAGCAGGTGGCGTCCGGCCGCTTCGGCGTTACGACGAATTACCTGGTGAATGCCGACGAGCTGCAGATCAAGATGGCGCAGGGGGCCAAGCCCGGCGAGGGCGGACAGCTGCCGGGGCACAAGGTGGATGAAAACATCGCCCGCATCCGCCACTCTACGCCAGGCGTTGGACTGATCTCTCCGCCGCCGCACCACGATATCTACTCGATTGAGGATCTGGCGCAGCTCATCTACGACCTGAAGAATGTAAACCCTCGCGCGCGCATCGCAGTCAAACTGGTTGCGGAGGTGGGCGTGGGTACGGTCGCCGCCGGCGTCTCCAAGGCGCACGCCGATGTTGTGCTGATCAGCGGCGACAGCGGCGGCACCGGGGCTTCGCCGCTCAGTTCCATTAAGCACGCCGGTCTGCCCTGGGAGCTGGGGCTGGCAGAGACGCAGCAGGTGCTGCTGCTGAATGATCTGCGCAGCCGCATCCGCGTGCAGACAGACGGCAAGCTGCAGACAGGCCGCGACGTTGTAATCGCAGCGCTGCTGGGCGCAGAGGAATTTGGCTTTGCCACCACGCCCCTGATCGCCATGGGCTGCATCATGATTCGCAAGTGCCATCTGAACACCTGTCCGGTCGGCATTGCGACGCAGGACCCTGAACTGCGCCGCCGTTTCCAGGGACAGCCGGAACATGTGATTAACTTCATGTTCTTCATTGCGGAACAGGTGCGCGGCTACATGGCGAAGATGGGCTTCCGCACGTTTGACGAGATGGTCGGGCGCGTGGATATGCTCGACACCCGGCCTGCCGTCGACCACTGGAAGGCTAGCGGGCTCGATCTGTCCTCCATTTTGTACAGTCCGGAATTGCCCGCGCGCGTGGCGCGTCGCTGCACCCAGGCGCAGGACCACGGATTGCATCAGGCGCTGGATCATGAACTGATCGAACTGGCGCGCCCGGCGATCGAGCAGGGCAAGCCGGTGTCGGCTTCGCTGGCTGTGCGGAATATTCATCGCACAGTAGGGGCCATGCTGGGCGGTGAGGTTGTCCGCCGTTATGGCGCGGTCGGTCTGCCGGACGATACGATCCGCTTCAACTTTACGGGATCGGCGGGCCAGAGTTTTGGAGCATTTCTGCCCAATGGCATTACGCTCACGCTCGAAGGCGAAGCAAATGACTACGTAGGCAAAGGGCTTTCTGGTGGCCGCATTGTTATGTACCCGCCGCGCGGCTCCAGTTTTCTGCCGGAAGAGAGCGTTCTGCTGGGTAACGTGGCGCTCTATGGAGCAACCAGCGGGGAAGCTTTCTTTAGCGGCATTGCGGGCGAACGTTTCGCAGTCCGCAACTCTGGTACGACCGCTGTCGTCGAAGGTGTTGGCGATCATTGTTGCGAGTACATGACGAAGGGGCTGGTCGTCGTGCTTGGCTCGTGCGGGCGGAATTTTGCGGCGGGCATGAGCGGGGGCATCGCGTTTGTGTTCGACGAGGGTGGATCGTTCGTCCAGAAGCGCTGTAACCAGGCCTCGGTTGATCTTGAGCCGCTCACCGAGACGCAAGACGTGTTCACCCTGCGCGCGCTGATCACCCGGCATCGCGACCTGACCGGCAGCCCGCGCGCCGGCTGGATTCTCGATAACTGGCGCGAAAGCCTTTCGCGCTTCGTCAAGGTCTTTCCGCATGAGTATCGCCGCGTGCTGCGCAGCCGTCCCGTGATGCTGCCTGCGTCCCATGAGGCAGAAGCAACTTCAATGACCCGGCAGGTGCTCCATGGCTAAGCCCACTGGATTTATGGAATTCTCCCGCGAGCTTCCACAGCGACGTCCCGTGACGGAACGCGTGAATGACTGGTTTGAAATTTACCGTGCATTTCCCGAGGAGAAGCAGCAGGAACAGGCTGCGCGCTGCATGGACTGCGGCGTTCCGTTTTGCCACTCTGGCTGCCCGGTCAACAACATCATCCCAGAGTGGAACGATATGGTCTACCGCGGACGCTGGAAAGAAGCGATCCGCCGTCTGCACGCGACCAACAATTTCCCGGAGTTTACCGGCCGCATCTGCCCGGCGCCGTGCGAGGCTGCCTGTGTTCTTGGCATCAATGCTCCTCCGGTTGTGATCAAGCAGATTGAGAAGAGCATTATTGAGCACGCGTTTGAAGAGGGATGGGTGCAGCCCGAACCGCCCGCCGTGCTGACCGGAAAGCGGGTGGCGGTCGTTGGTTCTGGTCCTGCAGGACTGGCCGCTGCCCAGCAGTTGCGCCGCGCTGGCCACGAAGTCCGCGTCTACGAAAAGGCCGACCGCATCGGCGGCCTGCTGCGCTACGGCATTCCCAACTTCAAGCTGGAGAAGACCGTGCTCGATCGGCGGCTGGAGCAGATGCAGGCCGAAGGCGTGGAGTTTGTCACCAGTGCGCACGTTGGCCGCAATGTGGATGTGGAGGAACTGCGTCGCACCCACGACGCCATTCTGTTAGCTGGTGGCGCAGAGCAGCCGCGCGACCTGACGGTTCCAGGACGTGTGTTGAAGGGCATTCATTACGCGATGGAATTTCTGCCGCAGCAGAACCACCGTTGCGAAGGCGACGCAGTGGCAGAGCACGCGGCCATCTCCGCAGCGGGCAAACACGTCATCATCATCGGTGGCGGAGACACCGGAGCGGATTGCCTGGGTACCTGTCACCGGCAGAAAGCCGCCTCCGTCGAGCAATTTGAGATTATGCCGACGCCTCCGGCGGAGCGTTCTCCCATGACGCCATGGCCGCTATGGCCCATGCAGCTGCGTACCGAAGGCGCTCACGAAGAAGGCGGCAGACGCAACTGGAGCGTTGCGACCACCCGCTTTACGGGCGATGACCAGGGCAATGTGAAGGAGCTGCATGCCGTGCGGGTTGGGCCTCCACCGAAATTCGCACCGGAGCCCGGATCGGAGTTTGTCATGCGTGCGGACCTGGTTCTGTTGGCGATGGGCTTTCTTGGACCGGTGCGCAGCGGACTGCTGGAGCAGCTTGGGGTCGCACTTGACGCGCGCGGAAACGTCGCCGCCGGTGCTGATTTTATGACCTCTGTGCCGGGCGTGTTTGCAGCGGGCGACCTGCGGCGCGGACAGTCACTGGTAGTCTGGGCAATCTCCGAGGGACGAAAAGCTGCGGCCGCGATCAACCACTATCTGATGTCGCCGCCTCATACGGAACAATCGGAGCTGGCGGCTGCGGGCGCACGATAAGCGCGGCTTTAGAACATGATCCCGGCTTCAATCAGCCCACGAATCTGGCTGGAGTTGCCGGCGAAGGGTCCGAAACCGTCCCCGATGGTGATGCTGCGTGCGCCCACCCAGGAGAATTCGCCTCGCGCATATCCATGCTTCCGCTGATAGGCGGGGGTTAGTGTAATAGAGCCCGCGCTGCTGCCCGGGCCATAGAGCAGGTTGAGGGATGGGCCACCCCGCTTGCCGGAGTTGTGGATGATCTCTCCGCGCGCGGCAATCGACCAGTTCCGGCCAAAGCTGCGCGACAGAAGCATGGCTGCGCCAAGCGTGTAGGTGGTGCGATCGGCGCCGATCGACGTTAGCTGCGCGAGCCGCGTGTATTGAAAATACGGCTGCAGCTTCCACGGCCCGGAGTTGCGGGTATAGATCAGGTCATAAACACTGGTGTTGTTCTGAAAAACAGGCGTCGCGAAAGTGGAGTAGCCGGTCCGCCCGATGTTCCCGGCCGCCGTGGCACTTAAAGTATCTTTGCTGTCCAATGCATAACTGGCAGCGCCCGACAGCCAGTTCCAGCGGTTGGAATAAAATCCGTCGTTCCAGCTGAGCGAAGCAGTGAGGGCGCGATGACTATAGTTGAGCTGGACGCCGCGATTGATGGCGTTGGTCTGGTTCCACAGCAGGCCACGCTCGACGTTCATATTCTGGAAGGTGAATGTCGCTTCTCCGCCCCATATCGAAGGCAGCTTGCCCGCCTGAATATTGAAGGAAGCTGAAGGCGTGATCTGCAGATATGCGACAGGCACAGGCCCGTATAGCCTGGAGACTTCTGTTGCGGTTGAGTAAAGCGGAGCGCCCAGCGACGGAAGGTTATAAGCACCGATCTGAAAATAGAACTGCAGCCAACCCGTGGGCTTCTGCAGAAAAGCCTGTGCATTGCTGAATTCGACGCGGCTTGTTGCATCTCCGATATCGGCGTGATTTTGACCCTCCGCTATCACGGTACCCAGGCCCCCCAGGTACCAGTGGCCCAGCGGACCCAGAGAGAAAGACCGGGGTCGCGGTAGAGAAAGTGGGCCCGAAATGGGCGGAAAAGTGATCGGAATGCTCGCCGGCTGCTGGGGTGCGGGTTCCGCTGGTTGCTGAGCGCGCGCTGCGAAGCAGCTAGTGAGAAACAGGGCTGCGACAGCCCACTGCAAATACCTGTTCGGCAAGGGGAACTCCTCCAGAGCTTTCAAGCGAAGCCTGCACCAGCGGTAAAGCAGAACCGAGACGGGAACTCGGTATCGTTTGCGGGCCGAGCAAACTGCCCAGAAGTTATTCCACTTGTTTATCGATAAGAAAGGGATAACGACTTTGTAAGAAAGTTGTATATCGACCCGTACCTTCGAGCGCCAGCTCACGGTTCTATGCGGCCGGCCTTCCTGGCGTTTTTCTAGCGATTGGAGGCTGTCGCAATATCGAGAAATTCGCGTGCTGCCCGCGTCAGCACGTGGTCGCGATGGTGGATCAGGGCCAGGTCACGGGCCAGACGTACTCCCTCAAGCCGCACCGCCACCAACTTGCCGGCTTTCTCTTCGTCCACAAAATTGATGCGCGGCAGGAATCCGGCGCCCATGCCGGCAACAATCAGCCGCTTCAGCAATTCTCCGGAGTCCACTTCCATCGCCAGTCGCGGATGTAAATCGTGCATTTGGAAGATGCCTTCCAGCTGTTCGCGTTGCCGTCCTTGCTTCGGAAGCAGGAGCGGAAACTTGGCCAGCTCCTCAACGCGGATCGTTGTCCGCTGAGCCAGAGCATGCTCCGGCTGCACGGCCAGCACCAGCTCGTCCTTATGCACCGGAGTGATCGACAGGCGCTTATCTTTCAGTGGCAGCGAGATGACGCCGAAATCCACCTGCCGCTTGAGCACGGCTTCCAGGGTGCGTGCCCGCTCGGCACGCACAATGCCGATGCCAACCTTTGGGCATTGCTTGCGGAACTCCGCAAAAATCGCAGGAAACACGTATAGGCAGGTTGTTTCGTTGGCGCTGATGGAGATGGCCCCGCGCGGCGCGCGATGCAGATCGGCGACGGTCATCTGGATGTGGCTATAGCACTGCAGACAGTGCTCGGCGAACGGCTCAAACACACGCCCTGCCGCGGTGGTGCTCACCTTGCCAGACTTGCGGTCAAACAGGCTGGCGCCCATCTCCTTTTCCAGCGAGCGGATCTGTGCGGAGATGGCCGGCTGCGTGACGCGCAGCTTTTCCGCTGCGCGGGAGAAGCTGCCTAACTGACAAACTTCGAGAAACGTTCTGAGTTTTTCAAAGTCCACAAGTCTCGCCCCGTGGTTCAATTTTCGCAGGTATGGTGATTACGCGGGCAGAGCGCCGGTATAAATCGCCATTCCCGCCACTGCATCGACGCCCATCGCGTCCAGCGTGTCAATCTCTTCCTGCGAACGGATTCCCCCGGCAACGATCAACTGACGCCTTGTTTCCCGGCGCAACGTGCGCGCGACGTCGATCGGAAACCCGGCCATCATGCCTTCACCGTCAATGTGCGTATAAAGAAATCCGCCGCAGTATGGCTCCAGTTCACGGATGGCCTGGGCGGGAGCCAGCGATATTTGCTCCCGCCAACCGCGCACGGCGACCTGGCCAGCTTTTGCATCGACGCTGAAAATCAGCGGCTCGAGGCCCACGCAGGTC
>JAJXUS010000081.1 GCA_021782675.1 Acidobacteriota bacterium | reverse complement strand
CGCAGCCACATGTCTGCCAGGCGCGCCAGCGGCAGTCCCACCCAATAGCGCCAGGGATGGGAAGCAATGCGTTCGGCAGCCAGCCTTCCGAATGCGTGGCTCAGCGCCGGCGTCATCGTCTGCGTCCGGTTGTACGCGGCGATCAGCGATCGCGTCTCGGCTGCCTGTGCCCCGTGGCCCCAGGCGCGGGCAGGCAGCAGCGCCGGATCAATCGCGTCGCCGCTCACGCTCCAGTAGACCTCCGCCGTGGAGGTGTACTCCACGCACCAGGTGCGCACCCAGCGAATCCAGCCGCGCGGCAGGACCTCACCGGGATCATTGGCATAGCGCGGCGCCAGCGGCTCAAAGACATGGAAGGTCCGCGCATTGCGGGCGGTCCAGACTGCAAAAGGGAGGAGCGTAATCGCCGCACACGTGCCGGCCAGCAGTGCCCGTCTCCGGGCCGTGCGCTTCGGCCTTGGGTCCAGTAACATTGCGGGCAGCAACACCACGCCGAGCAGCGCACCGTCCGGGCGCAGCAGTGCGCACCAGGCGATAGAAAATGCCAGCAGCCAGAACCAGCGGCCGGCTGCAGGAGCCTCGAGATATCGCAGCAGGGCATACAAGCCAAGCGCAATGCAGAACAGCGTCGGCGTCTCGGTGAGCGGGGAAGCGACATAGTTGGCGGTAAACGGGCACAGCGACGCCAGAAACAGCGTGGCAATGCCGGCCCGGCGGGAGATGGCGCGCGCCGCAAAGCTGGCGACCAGCAGGCAGGCGGCCAGGTCCATCGCCGTCTGCACCAGCAGCACCGCTGTCCAGTGGCCCGCCCCGAAGGTGCCGGAGCATAGCGCCAGAAACAGGGGATAGCCTGGCAGGCGAATCAGTGTCGGCTGAATCCCCCACGGGCGGGTGATCCCATAGATGCCGTGCCGGAACCAGTTATGGGCGATGTCCGCGTAGACGAGCGTATCGCCATCGATGACAGGGTAGTTCTGCACGAACCACAGGCGCAGCAGCAGTCCGGTCAGCATGGCGAAGGAGACGTGGCGCTTTGCAGATCGCAGAAAGCCGGGCATCGGGTTGCAGGATACCAGCGGCGGCGGATGGGAACCGCCATCGCGCGGTTCGCAGCGGTCAGGTTCCCGCTTCCAGCGCACTGGATTCGCTGTAGATATCCTGCCGCCTGCTGCGATAATGGAGCGAGCCTCCCAAAGCATGAGCAAGCCAATCTTTTACGACCCGGGACGCAAGCGCTGGAAACGCCTGCGGCGCATCTTCGATGTGCTTGCCGTGCTGTCTACAATTGTCCTGGTCGCCTTCGGCATTAACGTGCTGCGGAGTGACAAGTTGCCGGAACTTCTGCTGCCGGTGCAGAAGAAAAACTATAAGCCCCTGCGCGACTCGGCCTATGCAAAAAAAGGGAAGAGCGGCTTCCGCATCAGCCGCCGGTGGAAGAAAGGCCGCCGTCCCTCCGACCTGCCGCTCAACTCCGGCACCGGGCTCCGAGCCGCCTACTATGTGGATTACGACTCTGCCAGCTACTCCTCGCTGCGCCATCATGCGCGGGAGATCGATCTGCTGTTTACGGACTGGCTGCACGTCATTACACCCGACGGTCACCTGACGGCGTTCACACCGGAGAACCGGCCCTACGCTGTCGTTGATGCGAACGGTGTTCATGATATTGACCCGGAAGACAAGGTGGAGCACACGCTGGCGGACTCTCACAGCGACGCCGAAATCTTTCCCATGGTCAATAACTTTGACCAGCTAAAGGGCGACTTTCAGTCCGACATCGTCAAGCAGATGCTGATGAACCCGCAGGCCCGTGCGCGCTTTGAAAGCGACGCGCTGGCGCTGCTGGCCGCCAACCCGCACTACCACGGGCTGTCTCTCGATTTGGAAGCGATCCCTACGGTTGCACAGCCGGGTTATCACAAGCTGGTGGCCGACCTGGCCACCCGGATGCACGCGCGCAAGCTGCGGCTCTACATCAATGTGCCGGTCGATGACGACGACTGGGATTTCAAGTTCTATTCCGCGCATACCGACGGCATGATCCTGATGAACTACGACCAGCATGAGCCGGCAACCGGCCCCGGTCCGGTCGCAGGACAGGACTGGTTTATCCGCAATCTGCGCACAGCTCTTAAAACGGTGCCGCGGGACAAGCTGATCTGCAGCATCGGCAACTACGGCTACGACTGGACAATTACGCTGCCCACCCGGCACGGCCGCAAGCTGGTTCCCGGCCATGTGAAAGACGTGGAAGATCTGGAGGTCCAGGACGCGTGGCAGGATGCCTCAGACTCTGAAGCCTCTCCGGTGCTGGATTCCGACTCGCTCAACATGCACTATGCGTACGACGATGAGGACTCGCACACGCGGCATGAGGTCTGGTATCTGGATGCTGTCACGGCTCTCAATGAAATGCGCGCGGCGCGCGAGATGGGCATTCAGACCTTCGCGCTTTGGCGGTTGGGGAGCGAAGATCCCACACTGTGGAAGATTTGGGACCGGCCGCTCGACCCGAACGCGGCGCAGTTGCTGGCTGTCATACCTCCGGGCGCCGATGTAAACACCGAGGGCGACGGCGATGTGCTGAAGGTGATTGGCCGCCCGCAGAACGGACAGCGGACCATCCAGATCGATCCGGAGTCGAACCTGGCCATCAGCCAGGAGATTCACGCGTTTCCCGAGTCCTACACGCTGCAGCAATATGGCTACAATCCGCATGAGCTGGCGCTGACGTTCGACGACGGGCCGGATCCGACCTGGACGCCCAAGATTCTGGATGTGCTGAAGCAGAAGCATGTCCTGGGCACCTTCATGGTCATCGGCAGCGAGGCGCTGGACAATCCCGGTCTGCTGAAGCGCTACTACCGGGAAGGCCATGAGATCGGCAATCACACCTTCAGTCATCCGGATATCAGCCAGATTTCCATCAAGCAGCTCAACCTGGAGTTGAACGGCACTGAGCGTCTGTTTGCCGCCGAACTCGGGGTGCAGCCGCTGTTCTTCCGGCCGCCGTATTCCATCGATCAGGAGCCGGATACCAACGACCAGGCGGCTCCGATCGATCACATTGAGCAGATGGGCTACATCATCGTCGGCGACAAAATTGACACCGACGACTGGAACGAGCATCCGCGGAAGACGCCGCAGGAGATTACGCAGTCCGTCCTCGACCAGCTGCAGGCGATGAAGACCAAGCCGCAGTTCCGCGGCAGCATCATCCTGCTGCATGACGGCGGTGGCGACCGGTCCGCAACGGTGGCCGCGCTGCCGGTGCTGATTGACGCACTGCGCGCCCGCGGCTACAAGCTGGTTCCGGTATCGGCGCTGATCGGCAAGACGCGCGAGCAGGTGATGCCGCCCATTCCGCCCAGCCAGCACTGGCAGGCGCGCATCGACGCTGTTGCCTTCTTCTTCATCTCCTTCTTTCAACACACGGTGGTTCTGGTCTTCTTCGTCGGGGACGTCCTGATGACCGCCCGCCTGATCATCGTCGGATTGTTTGCGTTGATCGACCGTCTGCGCAAGCGCAGGCTCTATCCGGGCGCGGAGCATTACCGGCCGGATGTCGCCGTGCTGATTCCTGCGTTCAATGAAGAAAAGGTGATTGCGCGCACCATCCGGTCTGTGCTGGGATCCACCTACAAGCCGTTGCGCGTGATTGTGATCGATGATGGCTCCACGGACGGCACGCTGGCGGCGGCGAATGCGGCAGAGCCTGAAGCGCTGGCGTCGGGCCGCCTGGTGGTGCTGACCAAACCCAATGGTGGCAAGGCGGAGGCGCTGAACTTCGGGCTGACGCACGTCACGGAGGACATCTACGTCGGCATTGATGCCGATACGGTCATCGCTCCCGACGCCATCGAGAGACTCATCCCGCGCATGGCGGACCCGGCTGTTGGCGCGGTGGCGGGGAACGCGAAGGTGGGCAATCGCATCAACCTGTGGACCCGGTGGCAGGCGCTCGAATACATCACGAGCCAGAACTTCGACCGCCGCGCGCTCGACCTGTTCGACGTTGTTACGGTGGTGCCCGGGGCTATCGGCGCCTGGCGCACGCCAGCAGTCCGCGCCGGAGGCGGCTATCACGTCAACACCGTGGCAGAAGATGCTGATCTGACGATGAACCTGCTGCAGCAGGGTCGCAAGGTTGTGTATGAGGATCGCGCCCTGGCCTTCACCGAGGCCCCGGACAACATGCGCGGCCTGATGCGGCAGCGCTTCCGCTGGTCGTTCGGCATTCTGCAGGCGGTGGTCAAGCATCGCAGCGCATTCCTGCGTCACCGCGCCATGAGCCTGTTTGCCTTACCGAACCTGATCGTCTTTCAGATCATTCTGCCGCTGTTCTCCCCGCTGATCGATCTGATGTTCGTGGCTGGAACGATTCACTACCTGGTCGACCGGCACTTCCATCCAGAAGCCGCGAGTACGGCCAGCTTTGAGAAGCTCATCGCCTACTTTCTGGCATTTCTCATCGTGGATTTTCTGGCGTCCTGCCTGGCGTTTCTGCTGGAGCCGCGGTTGCCTGGCACCAGGGGCGACGGCTGGCTGCTGTTCCATATCTGGATCCAGCGGTTCACCTATCGCCAGGTGTTTTCCCTGGTGCTTCTGAAGACGCTGAAGCGCGCCATCGATGGCCGACCCTTCGCGTGGGAGCGGCAGGTGCGAACCGCCAAACTGTCGGCGGCTACCCGGCGTGCAACGGAAACCCGGGAGTAAGGTGAAGAGAAATCGAACCGGCTTTCGAATCTGTTTGACCCCGATAACGCTGGCCGATAAAGTGACATCAAAGCCACCATTGCAGTCATTTTTGTCCGGAGGAAACAATGAAGAACCTGTTTGCGCGCCGGTTTCAACTTGCGCTTGTTTTGGGAGCGGTGACAGCATTTGCCGCACCCGGTCATCTGATCGCCGAAAATCACATCGTTTCGCCCGCAACGATGCAGAAGGACGTAATCGCCGCCTCGACGGCCCGTCAGCAGAATCAGCAGAAGGTGATCGGGCTGCTCAACTCGCCGGAAGGACGGCAGGCCCTGAAATCCGCGCATATCGACGCGCAGCAGGTGACCAAGGCAGTGAGCCAGTTGAGCGACAGTGAGATGGCAAGCCTGGCAGCCCGCGCCGGCAAGGCGCAGAAAGCGTTCGCGGCAGGCAACATCGACAACCACGATCTGCTGGTAATTCTCGTCGGCATCGCCGTTCTCATCCTCATCATCGTCGCCGTCCACTAGCCAATGAAGCGTTGGCTGGGCGCGCTGCTGCTGTACGCTGTGTCTGTTTCCTGCGCGCAGCAGCGGCCGCCGGGCCACATATTCTGGGTGGACGTGCCGTTTGTCGCGCAGACAAAGGACGGCTGCGGCTCGGCATCCATCGCCATGCTGATGCGTTACTGGGACGGGCAGCAGCATCAGGCGGTCACGCAAGCCGCAAATCCCCAGCATGTGCAGGCCCTCCTGTTTTCCCCCAAAGCGCACGGCATCTACGCCGATCGCATGCAGCGGTATCTGTCTACCCACGGATACCTTGCCTTCGCCTTTGCGGGTACGTGGCAGGATATCGACCATAATCTACGATTAGGGCGGCCTCTGATTGTTGGCCTGGCGGCCAGCGGCGCACATGGCCCGCTCCATTATGTTGTGGTGGTGGGCGTGGACCCCGCGCAGGAGTACGTTTACCTGAACGATCCCGCACAGCAGAAGATGCTGCGCATCTCCCGTGAAGGTTTTGAGCGCGAGTGGAAAGGCACAGACAACTGGACACTGCTTGCCGTGCCGCAATCTCCGCGCTGATCCTTCTGCTGGCCGCGTGCGGTATGGCGCAGGCGCCCACGCCAGCGGCGGACACGCACGCCCGCGCGCAGCAGGATCTCCATCGCGGGCTTGCGCTTGCCAGCGCGGGCCATTGGCGCCAGGCGGGCGAGGCGCTGCGCGCCGGACAGCGGCTGGAGCCGCGCAATCCGCGCTTTCCGGAGGAGCTGGCGGGCGTGGCTTATCAGCAGCACCAGTACGCGGACGCTACGCGTAACCTGAGGCGTGCTCTGGCGCTGAACCCGCACGACACGTATGCCGCCGACTTTCTGGGGACGATCGATTTTCTGCAGGGAAATCTCGAAGCAGCCCTGCAGGCGTGGAATCGGGCGGGGAAGCCGGTCCTGTCGGACGCGACGTTTCGCGTGCAGGGTCTGGACCCGCTCATTCTCGACCGCGCGTTTCGCTTCTCCCCGAACACCGAGTGGCGGCTTTCGCAATTTCGCGACACCAGGGCACAGCTCGAGAGCCTCAACCTCTTTCCCGCGATGCGCTTCGATCTGCTGCCGCAGAAGGATGGAACCTTTGTGCTGAAGTTCCAGCCGCTGGAGCGGCCGCGCGGGTTCTCCTGGCATCTTGAGACGTTCGCCAGCCTGCTGCGCGGGCTGCCGTATCAGGCCGTCTATCCGCAGCTCTTTAACGTCAATCGTCAGGCGCTGAATATGCGCTCTTACGTACGTTGGGACAGCCAGAAGCGCCTCGCGGCTGCTGAGATCGCCGGCCCGCTGCCGTCGGGCCCGCAGCGTCGTGCGCGCGCCTATTTTGACGCACGCAATGAGAACTGGAACGTCGGTCGCACGGTGACGCCGGGGGTGCCAGCTGCGGCCGGCTTCAATCTGGAGCGCGTGACCGCCGGAGCGGCCTTTACCTCCATCGCGACATGGCGCTGGCAGTGGTCGGCGGGCGCCGAATACAGTTGGCGGCGGTATCGCTCGGAGGCAGGCCTTCCGGCTGGCGCCACGTCGCTGTTTACAAATGCGCAGGCGATCACCGCCCGCGGGGCTGGGCACGTTGCGCTGATTCGCTCGCCGCAGCATCGCTTTCTGCTGAATGCTTCAGCCGTGGGGCAGCTTGGCAGCTTCTACAGCGCGCCGCTTGGGCGCTACGCGCAGGCGCAGGGCACGCTTTACGCGGACTGGCTGCCACAGGCCAGCGGCGAGACCTACGAACTGCAAAGCACGCTGCGCGGCGGGGGTACAGCCGGAAATGTCCCGCTCGATGACCTGTACATGCTGGGGTTTGACCGCGACAACCCGCTGTGGATGCGCGGCCACTACGGTTTGATTGGCGGCCGCAAGGGCAATGCTCCCCTGGGCGCGAACTTTATCCTCTCGAACACGGACTTCGATCGCAGCTTGTTTCGTAATCCATTCGCCACTCTGCGGGCGGGCCCGTTCCTCGATATGGGGCAGTTGTCGCGCGCCGACGGCTACTTTGGTTCAGCTGGATGGCTGACAGACGGCGGAGTGCAGGCCAGCGTGGGAGCGCTGGGCAGCTTTACGTATGTGATCGGCTACGGGCGCGATTTCCGCTCGGGCGCCAACACCATTTACACCGCCGTCACCGGGTGGCCGTTCCACTTCACGAACGCGGCCACTGCTTTACACTAGGGAGGTATGGCAACCGCAGAAATCTCAACAGTTATCCGTCATAGCGCCCCCTCGGGCGAGTTCCGTAACGAACCTTTTGTCGATTTTTCCCGGGAAGAAAACGTCCGGCAGATGCGCGAGGCCCTGTCCCGCGTGGCGGACCAGCTTGGTCAGGAGTACGACCTGGTTATCGGCGGACGGCGCATCCGGACTGCGGAGAAGATTCGCTCCCTGAATCCGGCGCGGCCGGCGCAGGTTGTCGGCGTGCATCAAAAGGCCGGCGCCGAGCACGCGGAACAGGCGATGCAGGCGGCCCTCGCCGCGTATGAAAGCTGGCGGATTGCTCCGGTCGAGGAGCGCGTCTCGCTGCTGCTGAACACGGCAGAGCTGTTGCGGAAGCGCCGGCTGGAGTTTTGCGCGTGGCTCACGTATGAGGTGGGCAAGAACTGGCCCGAGGCGGACGTTGAGACCGCAGAGGCCATCGACTTTCTGGAGTTTTATGCGCGTGAGGCGGTTCGTCTCTCGCACGCCACCACGCCCATTCAGTACCCCGGTGAGCGCAATTC
>JAJXUS010000080.1 GCA_021782675.1 Acidobacteriota bacterium | reverse complement strand
CCCAGGATGAGGTAGGGGCGGCCATCGACCATCAGGGCGAAGCGGCCATCCTGTTTGACGATCTTCGGCGCCTGCACGGCGGAGGCGACACCGGCGCAGCCCAGCAGGAAAAGAATCGGCAGCGCGAGGGTTGAACGTTTCAGACGTCCGGGCATCAGGAAGGTCATCGGGAGCACTCCTTCGACGAGCTGGGTCGTTCAGGAAACCGATCAGAAAACGCCGGCGGCTTTTTGTCAAGCGCGGGAACCGCCGGCACTGCTAGAAAACCGCTGAGTCTTTCACTGATTTGCACGCGCGGCCAACGGCGGCGATCGCGACTGGCTGCGTCAGTGGGCCGGTTGAAAGAGCAGCGGAGCGAAGTGGCTCAGGTTATTGCGCCACACCATCCAGACGTGGCGCCCGGGCGTCTGAATGACGACGGGATGCAGGCCCTGCTTCTGCAGCCACGCGATGAAGTGCTGGTTCGGCGGAAACAGGCCGTCTTCAGTGCCGCAGGCAATCCAGAGCAGCTTTAATTGCTGGTCGATCTGCGGCGCCGTCTGCGGTGTGATGCCGGGAAATGCGGCGGCGAAATTTCCATCGCCCAGCCCGCCTGCGCTGAAGCCGCCGACGTACGCGAAATAGTTGGTATGGTTCAGGCCGACCAGCAGACTTTCCGCGCCGCCCATCGACAGGCCCGCAATGGCGTGATCCTGCTGCTTATCGGAGAGAGGATATTGCCGCTGCACTCTGGGCATGACTTCCTGAAACAAGGCCTGCGAAAACTTTGTGAAGTTGTCGATGACGAGCTGCGGATTTTTCCACGCGGCCCATCCGTCGGTGATCATCTTCATGTTGCCGTAGCCCCAGGGCATGACGACGATCATCGGTTTCACTTTGCCCTGCGCGATCAAGTTGTCGAGGATGACGTTGGCCTTGCCCATGCGCGTCCAGGCGCTGGGCTTGTCGCTGTAGCCGTGCAGCAGATAGAGGACCGGATATTTCTGTGTGCTCCGCGGATCGAAGCCCGGCGGCGTGTAGACGTAGTACTGGCTATCAATCCCCACGATGTTGGAGTGGTAGAAGTGGTGATGCACGACGCCGTGCGGAACATTCTCCGGCTCCCACGGCTTGGAGGGATGACCGGGAACCAGAAACACATTCTGGTTGCTGAAGAAGCTGGTCTTGATGGTGGTGTTGTGGGGATCCAGAACATCGGTCCCGTCCACGTTAAAGCTGTAGCTGTAGTACTCCGGCGCCAGCCGGTGGACGGTGATGGACCAGACGCCGCCGGGCCCTTTTGTCATGGGAAGCGGATGGGCGTAGCCCTCGAGTTCCAGCTTAACCATAGAAGCATTCGGCATCTTCAGATGGAATGTCGTCGTGCCATCGGGCTGCACTTGCGGGCTGGCCGCGGGTGCGGGCAACAGCGGAACGGGTGATGTCGGCCGGGCGGGCTTGCGGGCTGTCTGAGTGGCGGCTGCGCAAAAAGAAATTTGAAACAGGACAAGAAAGGAGACGGACCGGCATGCGGCCCGCGACAAAGAGCGAACGAAGGTGGACATATTCGGAGTCTCCGGCGTCGGCGTGACCGCTGCGCACCAGTGTACTTGCAGACAGGAGCCCGCGACCGCAGGGAGCCTGTGAATGCAATGCGATTCGGCCCACAGAGACGAATTTTCAAATGGCGAGACTACAGAAAAACGGTGTAATCGAAGACATGTTTCTTCCGCTAAAAACCCCGATCTAAAGTCTTGACAGTGAAAGCGCTCGCTGTTTAACGTTAACGGCGGTTTTGATTTTGCGTTCAAGACGAACTGAACGCTGGACGAACGATGCACTAAAGAGAATACAGCGCGCGCCTCAGTGAGATCGGGATAGCGCAAACAAGAAACTCGCACGAACACCGGATCGCAAGAACACGTTCCTACGCGGGATGGAGCAAATCATGAGGCAATCAATTCTGAGGCAGTGCAAGACGCAGTTTTTCACCGTTCTGGGATTGGCATCGCTGTGTGCAGTGTTGTTCGTTACCGGCACGGCGTATGCGCAGCAGGACGCCGGCGCAATCACCGGTGTGATTCAGGACAAATCGGGAGCCGTTGTACCCGGAGCGGATGTCACGCTCACGAACACAGACACAGGGCTGGTGCTGAAGGCGAAGAGTAACGGAAGCGGCATCTACACCTTCTCTCCGATTCGAATTGGCAACTACTCGATCAGCGCGGCCGCACCGGGCTTTGAGACGACGGACCAGAAAAACGTCCACATCGATCTGCAGGAAAACCTGAGCCTGCCGCTGACGTTGACCCCCGGCGCCGTCGCGCAGACGGTGACAGTGACTTCCGCTCCACCGCTGCTGCAGACGCAGAACGGCTCGATCGGCCAGGTCATCACGACCCACGAGCTCAAGACAATCCCGCTGAGTTCGCAGAACTGGGTGTATATCGCGCAGCTCTCCACCGGCGTTGAGCCGACACCCGGCAATCGCGTGGGCGGAACGGGCGGCTTCAACGCCAACGGTCAGAACTCCTCGCAGAACAACTTTATTCTGGACGGCGTTGACAACAACGTAAACGTGGTGGACTTCGCCAACGGCTCCAGCTTTGTGGCGCTGCCGCCGCCAGACGCGCTGGCAGAGTTCAAGATTCAGACAAACAATTACAGCGCGGAGTTCGGACACTCGGCCGGCTCGGTGATGAACGTGAGTATCAAGAGCGGTACCAACCAGATCCACGGCGATGTGTGGGAGTACTTCCGCAATCAAGCGCTCGATGCGATCGACTTTGGGACGAAGACGAAACCGACCTTCAACCAGAATCAGTTTGGAGCGACGCTTGGATTTCCGATCATCAAGAACCACCTGTTCGTGTTTGGCGATGGGCAAGGCAACCGGGTCAAATTCGCGCAGCCAACGACGGAGACAGTACCGACGGCAAAGATGCGTAACGGCGACTTTACCGAACTGCTGAGCACCAATCTGACCGGCCAGGCCCAGCCGATCTATCTGTACGTACCGAACTCCGGCGGAACCACGCTGCAATCCTACAACGGCCAGCAGAATGTACTGAGCCCGGCACAGATCAGTCCGCTTGCGCAGAAGATTCTGAACCTGTACCCGCTGCCGAACAGCGGCAACGGACTGACGTTCAACAACTACCAGATCAACCGCCAGTCCACACTGGACACGACGCAATGGGATGCGCGTGTGGACTGGAACGTGAGCTCGAACGACCAGGCATTTTTCCGGTACAGCGACTTCAACAATCCGCAGTTCGCGGCCCCGCCGTTAGGGGCCGTGCTGGATGGCGGAACGTATGGGACGGATGGATTCACGCAGGATTTTGGAGCCAACGCCGCGTTCAGCGAAACCCACACGTTTAATCAGAACCTGATCAATGAGTTTCGTGTTGGCTACAACTACATGCATGTGGCCTACATCGCATCGCTTGCTTCGGAAAATGTGGCGGCGAATGTGGGTCTGGGCGGTATTCCGTTCAACCCGCTCTCCGGCGGTCTGCCGCTGACAGGGATCACGGGTATCTCCGGATTTGGTGTTCCGGGCTTTATTCCGTCGGATGAATACGAAAATGTTTACGAAATTCTGGACAACGTAACCAAGATCGTCGGCAATCACAGCCTGAAGATGGGCGTGCAGTTTCAGAGCATTCGATTCTCTACGCTGCAGCCGCCTTATCCGCTCGGAAACTACACGTACAACGGGGAGTACACGAGCAATCTGGGAGCCAGCTTCACGGGATTTGGCGTAGCGGATTTCCTGGCGGACCAGATGAACTCCGCGCAGTTGAGCAACTCCTTCAAGACCGGCGATGCGCGCTGGTACCGCGCAGCATATTTTGAAGACGACTGGCGGGTCAACGACAAGCTGACCCTCAACCTGGGCGTTCGCTACGACTATTACCAGCCGTACAAGGATGTGGGCGGGTACCAGGCGACCTATTACACGACGAGCCAGTCCACGCTCTCCCCGACGGGAGTTCCGCATGGAACGGCAAACTTCGAAATCCCGATCCAGCAGCAGAATTACCCCATTGCGCCAGCGTTCACGCAATTGCTGGCCGCCAACAACATCACGCTGAAATATTCCGGCAATCCGTATCTGGTGAAAGCCCAGAACCTGAACTTCGCGCCGCGCATCGGGTTTGCGTACTCGATCAATCCCAAGACGGTCATCCATGGCGGCTTCGGTATCTTCTACGGCGGCCTGGAGAGCGCCGGATACTATCCAAACCTGGGCGAGAACTATCCGTTCCAGTTCACGGATACGTTCCCTGCTCCCAACTGCTCGGCCGGCAACTGTCCCAGCATCAGCGCGCCTCCGGGTTCGACCCCTGCGAAGACGTTCGGGATCAACCTGGAAAATGGCTTCCAGGATGTGCTGAAGGTCGGCCTGCAGAACTTCATCTCCACCCCGGCGCTGCGCGGATCCGATCCGCTCATCCACACGCCCTACACCGAGGACTACAACCTGGCGGTGCAGTACGCATTTACGCCGGACACGGTAGCATCTCTGGCCTATGTCGGGGACAACTCGCTGCACTTGCCGCAGTTTCCAGATCCCAACAACCCGCTGGCGTTGTTGAATCCGGCAAACAACTCGCAGAACGTCCGCCCGTTCCCGGGATTTGGCGGGACGGCATACAACTCCTACGGAGGCACCAGCGGGTACCACTCGCTGCAGGCGAAGATTGAAAAGCGGCTCAGCAACGGGTTGAGCTTCCTGGGGACGTACACGTGGGCGCACGCGCTGGACGATACGCCCTCGCCGCTGGGCACCACGGGCGGCGGCGGCTATCGCAACACGAATCTGTTGCCGGTGCAATTCGACTACAGCAACTCGGCGTTCGACGTGCGCAACCGCGTAACGGCTAACGTGTACTATCAGCTCCCGTTCGGCAAGCAGCGCCGGTGGATGAACCAGAGCCGGGCGCTGGATGCGATTGCGGGCGGCTGGGCGGCGAACGTGGAGTTCTTCGCGCAAACCGGCAACGCGGAGTCTGTCTCTCCCAACAACACGACAGCTTCCGGCGGCACGGCGTTCGCCGTGGTCACCCGTGATCCGTTTGCTCCGGGCGGCACTCCGAACGCGACCAATCCTGGGGTCACGTGTGCGACCCGAACGCGCACCATCTTCCACTGGTGGAATCCCTGCTCGTTCGCAAACCCGCTACCGGGCAACAGCATTCCGATCTCAGGGCCGGGAGCTTTTGTGACTTCCCGGGCGCAGGTACTGCAGTATCTGGGCGGAAAGCGCAACGAGGTGTATGGGCCGGGCTATCAAACGGTAAACATGTCCGTGTTCAAAGACTTCCAGACCTTCAAAGATCAGCAGCTTGAGATTCGCGTCGACGGGTTCAACATGTTGAACACGCCTGACTATGCGGAGCCTTCGACGACAAATATCAACAGCAACCTGGGACAAATCACCAACGCGCGCAGCTTCCAGAACCTTACACCGGACGCGCGATTCTTCCAGCTTTCCGGCAAATATACCTTCTGAAGGTGGCCGGCGATCCGCAGGCGGTGGGCGATGCCGTGCATCGTCCACCGTTTCCTTTTGGCTCGGCGTAAAATTTCGGATACCGTCCCGGTTTTCAGGCGGTCGAGTTTTTATGTTGCAACGTAGTGTCGCCGTATGCCTGCTGGTATGGGCCTGCGTGGGTGGGCCGCGGCTGGTGGCGCAGCCGCTGACGCAGAATGCCCATCCCGTCCCAACCACCACTGGCGACGAAGCGCAGATGTTTCAACAGGCGCAGGATGCCATGCAGCGTGGAGAGTTCGACGCGGCACGACGCCTGCTGGCGCGGCTGCATGCGCGGCTGCCGGATAATTTTGAGGTCAACGAGCTGCTGGGGCTGGCGTACGCCGCGCAGAACAATCTGACGCGAGCGCTGCCGCCCCTGCAGGCGGCGGCGGCGGAGCGGCCGGACTCCGACATAGCGCGGGCCAACCTGGGAGCGACACTGCTGAAGCTGCACCGCGGCGCCGAGGCGGCACATGAACTGCAGGCGGCCGTCCGGCTGAACCCCAGGGATGGAATTTCGCAGGAGAATCTTGGGCAAGCGGAGATGCTGATCCATCGACCGGCCGAGGCTGCGAGCGCGTTTGGTGCGGCGCTTTCCCGGGAGCCGGGCAATGGCGACCTGGCCTATAACGATGCGCTGGCGCTATTCGACAGCGGGGATTATGCGCAAGCCCGAGAAGTGCTCAGCCGTATGGCTGGCGTAAATCTCTCTGCGTCCGCCCAGTCTCTGTATGGAGATGTCGACGAGAAACTGGCGCGCTACAAGCAGGCCGCGCAGCACGATCTGAACGCGGCGCGGCTCGATCCCTCCGAATCGAATATTTATGTATTGGGCGTCGAGCTGTTGCGCCACTGGACCTTTGTTCCGGCGATCCGGGAGCTGAGCGCCGGGGTGAAACGCTATCCGGACAGCCGCCGCATGCAGCTTGGGCTGGCCATCGCGTACTACGGCAACGGCAATTACGATCAGGCAATTCCGATCCTGGCCGATCTGCTGGGAAAAGACCCCGACAACCTGGTGTACGCTGACCTGCTGGGGCGCACGTGCACGGTGCTGACGGCGGGGAAAAACCCGGGATGCGCGACGCTGCTGCCCTTCGCCGAAAAGCATCCGCATAACGCGGCACTAGCAACCTATGCAGTCACAAGCATTCTGCATCGGCCGTCCAGTCCGCAGGAGCTGCAGATTGCGCACACACTGCTGCAGAACGCCATCGCCGCAGCGCCGCGGCTGGCAGAGGCGCACATGGAGATGGGGGAGTTGCTGCAGACGGAGGGAAAATGGGCGCAGAGCGTGGCGCCGCTGGAGACTGCCGTGCGGCTGAAGCCAGACCTGGCGCAGGCGCATTACCGGCTGGCCCGCGCCTATGCGCATCTGGGCCAGCACGAACGGGCGGAGCAGCAGATCGCGCTGGACCAGAAATACAGAAAGACGCAGCAGCAAACATTGAACGCTCGAATGCAGACCATAACCACCCTTGTGGTCAAGATGCAATGATGGAGCCCTTTCGCAGCATCGCGCAGCAAACCGCCTGGACGCGCCGGGAGTTTTTGCGCTCGGCGGTCGGGGCCACCGCTTTTGCTGCCGTCAATCATCTGTCGCCGCTGCACGCATCGGCCGCTGTGCGCGGAAGAAAGACTGTCGTCGTGACGTTTGGGGGCGGAGCACGCGACGTGGAAACATTTGCGCCCATTGGCCAGGAGAATATCCCCCACCTGATGCATACGCTGATTCCGCAGGCGACCTTCTGCACGCAGGTTGTGAACCACGGAATTCTGGGCCACTATGTGGCGACCGCAAGCCTGGCGACGGGCGTGTACGAGACTTTCGATAACTTTGCCAACGTCGCGCCCAACCATCCGACGGTCTTTGAGTACTACCGCAAAGGGCTGCGGCGGCCGGCCAACGATGCCTGGGTCATCGCTCCCAGCAACGGGTTTAATCACATCGGGCAGAGCAGCGGTAAAAATTTTCCAGCCGGTTATGGTGCGCCGGTGGTGCTGCCGAAGCATCTGCTGGCTGCGGCGCTGGGGCCCGGCAATCGTGCCCACGCAGGGTTCGACTTTCTGCTGCAGGACAGTTATGAAGATCCGTTGTCCACGCCGATGATGACGCAGACCGATGTCCCGCTGGCGCGGTTGAGCGAAACGCTGCACCTTTCCGTGGAGGACTTCGTGCAGCATGCCCAGACGCTCTCCAGCGCCGATGAATTATCGGTGTACGTGATGCAGCACCTGATGAGGCAGTTTGCGCCCAGCCTGCTGTGGATCACGCTGCACGACATGGACGTGGCGCATTCGGGGGCGTACTCGCTGTACATCGACGGGATTCAGCGTACGGACCGGCTGTGCGGGGAGATCTGGCGGACGATTGAAAGCGACCCGGAGTACAAGGGACGCACGACGATGCTGATTCTGCCGGACTTCGGCCGCGAT
>JAJXUS010000079.1 GCA_021782675.1 Acidobacteriota bacterium | reverse complement strand
CAAAAGGCGGTTTTAATTGGTGATCCATGATAGCGCCTGGCACTGCGTCGTGGAACTTTGCCGATGCCACCTCGGCGTACAATGGAGCTGCAAAGCTGCTGCCATGGACGCCATGTACTGGCTGTTGACTCCCATCCTGTTAAAGCGCTGGCGCCGCGGCCGCCCGGACCGCGGCTAGATCGGCGGCAGACCGTCCGGCTACGCTTTGTCATCGCCGTACAATCAGTTTCGGCATCGTCTCCACCTGCGGGCCGTGGTTTCTCCGGCCCGCACACGCCACCACGATCAGGAGCTTACTATGAACAGCTTTGGAAGCCGCGCGTCGCTCAAATCCGGCGACCGGACCTATGAAATCTTCCGCCTGCAGGTGTTGAACAGCCGCGGAGTGTCCCTCGAAGCCCTGCCGTACGCCCTTCGCATTCTGCTTGAAAATCTGCTGCGCCATGAAGACGGCAAGAGCGTCACGGCAGAGGATATCGAGTTTCTCGCCAGGTGGGACGCCAAGGCCGAGCCCTCTCGCGAGATTGCGTATATGCCGGCGCGCGTCCTGATGCAGGACTTTACCGGTGTGCCCGCAGTGGTCGATCTCGCGTCGATGCGTGATGCCATGCGTGCGCTCGGCGGTAACCCTGAGAAGATCAATCCGCTGCAGCCGGCGGAACTGGTCATCGACCATTCTGTACAGGTCGATCAATACGGCACGCAGGATTCGTACCAGATCAATACGGTGCTCGAATATCAGCGCAACGTGGAGCGCTACGCGTTTCTTAAGTGGGGACAATCGGCGTTCCGGAACTTCTCTGCTGTTCCGCCGGGTATGGGTATCTGCCATCAGGTGAATCTGGAATATCTGGCGCGCGTTGTGTTCACGACATCCCCCGACGCGAAGGGCGTTGTGCAGGCGTACCCGGATACGCTGGTCGGAACCGACTCCCACACCACCATGATCAACGGTCTGGGCGTACTCGGCTGGGGCGTGGGCGGCATTGAGGCGGAAGCCGCCATGCTGGGCCAGCCAGTCTCCATGCTGGTTCCGCAGGTGGTGGGCTTTAAGCTGCACGGCCGGCTCCGCGAGGGCACCACCGCGACCGATCTGGTGCTGACCGTGACGGAGATGCTGCGCAAACACGGCGTCGTCGGCAAATTTGTCGAGTTTTATGGCGAGGGCATCAGCGAACTGGCACTCGCCGACCGCGCCACCATCAGCAACATGGCGCCGGAGTATGGCGCGACCTGCGGCATCTTCCCGGTGGATGCGGAGACGCTGCGCTATCTGCGGCTCACCGGCCGCAGCGAGGAGCAGATTCGTCTGGTCGAGGCCTATTACAAAGAGCAGGGGCTGTTTCACACTCCAAAAGCGCCGGAGGCGAAGTACTCCTCCACGCTGACCCTTGATCTGAGCACCGTACAGCCCAGTGTTGCCGGCCCCAAGCGTCCGCAGGATCGGGTGGCATTGCGGGATGTGCCGGGCAGCTTTCAACAGCAGCTTCCTGCGCTGAAAGGGCCGGACGGCAACAAGGGCTCCGCGCGGCAGTTGCTGCGCTGGACCGGCGAAGGCGGTCACGCGTCGGGCAACGGCATCAACAGCTCCACGGGCGCGCCGGAGCAGGGGCATACGGCGTCGGTAAAAGAGCGGGACGGCGTGGACGTGGATCAGTATCTGGGCGACGGCTCGATCGTCATCGCTGCGATCACCAGCTGCACCAATACGTCGAACCCATCGGTGATGCTGGCCGCCGGTTTGCTCGCAAAAAAGGCAGTGGAGAAGGGTTTGAGTGTTCCGCCGTGGGTAAAAACTTCGCTGGCTCCAGGATCGCGCGTGGTTTCGGATTATTACGACAAAGCCGGGCTTACGAAGTTTCTGAATGCGCTGCGGTTTAATGTTGTGGGCTACGGCTGCACCACCTGCATCGGCAACTCTGGCCCGCTGCCGCCGGATGTGTCCAAAGCCATCGACGATCATTCGCTGGTCGCCGTCTCGGTGCTGAGCGGGAACCGCAATTTTGAAGGCCGCATCAACTCCGACGTTCGCGCCAACTATCTGATGTCACCGCCGCTGGTCGTCGCCTTTGCGCTGGCCGGCAGCATCGATCACAACTTCGACCGCGATCCGCTGGGCAAAGACAAGCAGGGCAATCCCGTCTACCTGCGCGACATCTGGCCGAGCCAGAGCGAGGTGGAGCAGACGCTCGCCAGCGCTATGGATTCTTCGATGTTCCGCAAACAGTACGCGACCGTATCCGACGGTGACAGCAACTGGCAGAATCTGAAGTTTCCCGGCGGAGAAACGTACGGCTGGGAGCAGAACTCCACCTACATCCGTAAGGCGCCATACTTCGATGGCATGGGAGCAACACCTGCGCCGGTTGAAGATATCGCGGATGCGCGCGTGCTGGCCGTGCTGGGCGACAGCGTGACCACGGACCATATTTCGCCGGCTGGTTCCATCAAGCTGAACAGCCCCGCGGGGAAGTACCTGACCGAGCATGGCGTAAAGCCCGCGGACTTTAACAGCTATGGCTCGCGGCGCGGCAACCATGAGGTGATGGTGCGTGGCACCTTCGCCAATGTGCGCCTGCGCAACAAGCTTGCTCCGGGCACTGAGGGTGGCGTGACGCGGCTGCTGCCCGAAGGCGAGACCATGAGCATCTTCGATGCCTCGCTGAAATACGCCGGGCGGAAGACGCCGCTCATCATTCTGGCCGGGAAGGAGTACGGCTCGGGTTCATCCCGCGACTGGGCGGCCAAGGGGCCGCGCCTGCTGGGCGTGCGCGCTGTGATTGCTGAAAGCTTTGAGCGCATTCACCGGTCGAACCTCGTCGGGATGGGAATTCTTCCGCTGCAGTTTTTGGCAGGAGAGAATGCTGAAACCCTCGGACTTACCGGCGAGGAGACCTTCGACATTCCCGGCCTGAAGGCCATGCTGGCGGCAAAGTTCTCGAGTGGCCGCACGATCCGCGTGCGCGCGAAAGCTGCGTCGGGGCAAGGGCGGGAGTTCGACGCAACCGTACGCATCGACACCCCGCAGGAGATCCTCTACTACCAGCACGGCGGTATCCTGCTCTACGTGCTGCGGCAACTGGCGGGTAAGGCGTAGATTTGTGGCGGGCTCCGGCCCGCCGCAGGCTATGCTTTGGGAAGGCCGCCCGCATGCCTCAACCAACGCAAGCCCCTGCACAAAAAACGCGGTTCCCGCTAACGCTGCGGCGCATCACCACGGACGGTTCGTGGATTCGTGAGCTCGATGGTTTGCGTTTTGTCGCTATTGCCTCAGTGGTGATGTTTCATCTTCTGGGACAGTTGCTGGTCAAGAGCGGCCACCCCGTGGCGGTACAGCCTCGTTACGCGCTGCTGGTGCGCGCCCTGGGCAACGGCGACCGCGGTGTCCGGTTATTCTTCACCATCAGCGGCTTCGTGCTGGGGCTGGCCTTCGGCAAGCAGCATCTGCTCCGGCAGAAGCGCGTCGACCTAAAGAAATATTTTTTGCGCCGCGTCACCCGGCTGGAGCCGCCGTACATCATCAACCTGGTCATCTGTGCGTTGGCTGCGTTTGTGTATTACCACCAGTCCACGCGGTATCTGCTGGCACATCTGGGCGCCAGCATTCTTTACCTGCATAACCTGGTCTATCGCACACCCAGCACCATCGATGGCGTGGCGTGGAGCCTGGAGGTAGAGATCCAGTTCTATATTCTGGCGCCCATTATCGGGCTGCTATTTCTCATCCGTGGCTCGCTCGTCCGGCGCATCGTTTTCCTCGCGTTGATCGCTGCGGCGGGTGTCTGGCAGGTCGCTACGCATATGGCTGCAGGGCTGGGCTCGCTCAGCCTCGCATATTACATTCAGTATTTTCTGGCGGGAATGCTGCTGACAGATTTGTATCTGATCGAGTTCTCACGCTGGGGAAACCATCGAGTATGGGATTGGGTCAGCCTGCTTGGCTGGCCGGTCGTCTTTCTCGCTGGTGGCATCAATGCCTGGTTTCACGCGGTATTACCGTTCTTACTGGTGCCGCTCTACATTGCCGCATTCAAGGGCGTAGCCTTTCGCCGCTTCTTTTCCAATGGATGGATCGCCACCATCGGCGGCATGTGTTACTCCATCTATCTCTGGCACTTTTTTGTGATTGGCGTGTTCTTCCGCTGGACGCGGCACGCCGTGGTCTTCAAGGATTTTCTTTTGAACTACTGCACCCAGGCGCTTTTACTGGGCGTTCCCATCGCGGCCGTCAGCCTGGCAGCATTTCTGCTGGTTGAGCGCCCATGCATGAATCCCCGCTGGCCCGCGGACCTGTGGCGAAGTCTGCGTGGCAATGGGCAGAAGACGATCGGCTAGACGCCGACGCCGAACTCTACGGGTCCGCCGTTGTCGCCCGCGTGGGAATAGAAATCGTACGGGGTGCTGTGCTTGAAGCGGTACCGCTCGCGCAGGTTGCGGCCCACAAAAAATCCCAGCGCCAGCGCGCCGGTGGCCACCGATCCCCAGCCCAGGACCTGAACCCAGGGAATGTCAGAGAGGTCGGGAAGCTTTTTCTGGATGGCTCGCAGTTCTTTCCGGGGTTCTGAAGTGCTTCGTGTGATGAAGCGCATGCTGAGGCTTCTCATGGCCGAATCTTACCGCAAATCGGCCCGGCTTCGCCAAATTTCCATGAACGTTTCATCCCGGGATCATAATTGACGGTCCGTCCCGCAAGTCTTCTACCGGGCTCGATCTTCAAAGTCGGGGTATTGCTCGATTTGACGCAGCAGTTGCAATTTGCGTGCCGGCGGCAGCAGGCTTGCTTCGACGGAGTTGCCCGCAAGCTCCCGCAGATGCTCCGCCGTGAAACCGAAGACGCGGCTTGCCAGCAAGTACTCCTCCGCAAGGTCGCTGCCAAACAGCGCCGGGTCGTCGGAGTTCAGGGTCACCATCAGGCCGCGATCAAAATAATTGCGGACGGGGTGGTCCTCCACTTTCACACAGCAACCAGTGCGAACGTTGCTGGTGATGCATATCTCCAGCGGAATCTGCTTCTGCGCCAGCACCTCAATCAGTTCATCATCCCGCTCCGCGCTCAGCGCGTGGCCCAGCCGCTCCGCCCCGATGTTAATCGCGGACCAGATGCCCTCCGGCCCGACCGTTTCGCCCGCATGTGCTGTCAGGTGCAGGCCAGCCTGCCGCGCCTCAGCGTAGAGATCCCGAAATGGCTCGGCCCCGGTGCGCCGCTCATCGCCGCCAACTCCAATGCCCACGATGGAGCTGTGCAGCGCCTGCATCTCAGCCGCCTTGCGAAAGACGCGCGCTGCCTCTTCCGGGCCAAAGTGCCGGACGGCGTCAAAGATCCACAACACGGAAACACCAAAGTCGTGCTCACCGCGCATGCGGCCGCGTTCCATCCCCGCGAAGAGCGGCTCAAATTCGATGCGGCGCCAGTAATAGACCACGCCGACGGAGACATAGACCTCCGCGTGCGCCACCCCCGCGGCCCGCAGGCCGCGCATCATTGCGTAGGTGATCTCCTCGTAGTCCTCGGGCGTGCGCAACCGCTCCGTAATCGCTTTAAACGCGAGGAGAAATCCGGTGAAGTCGGTGTAGCGATACAGCGACTGCGCGGCGTCCAGTGTGAGCGGCTCTTCGTCGTTACGGCGGCTCAGGCTTACCAGCGTTTCGGGCGCTACCGTGCCTTCGAGATGCAGATGCAGCTCCGCCTTGGGCAGCCCGCGCACCCATTGCGCCAACGCTGCATCATCGGTTGCCGGCGACGGGGAGTGCGGACGCGCGTGCATCACGCCCGCTTCCGTGCGGAAGCAGCAAACTCGCTGTGGTGGCGGCTGTAAAGGAAGTAGATGACCAGGCCCGCTGCAAGCCAGACAAAGAAGCTCAGCCATGTCAGGATTGGCAGCCCGACCATCAGCAGCAGGCAGAAAAACACACTCAGCAGAGGAATGATTGCCCCGCCTGGACAGCGGAAAGCGCGGTGCCGGCCCGGATCCTTATAGCGCAGGATAATGACGCCCGCCGAGACCAGGACAAAAGCAAAAAGCGTGCCGATGTTCGACAGATTGGCGAACGTGCCGATGTCGAGCAGGCCTGCGGGAACGCCGACAAAAAAGCCGGCGATCCACGTGGCGGCCGCCGGCGTGCGAAAGCGTGGATGAACGCGGCTGAACAGCGCCGGCAGAAGACCGTCGCGCGACATGGCGAACCACACCCGCGCCTGGCCGATCTGGAACACGAGAATGGAGGAGATCATCCCCAGCAGCGCACCAAAAATCACCGCGAGCTCCACCCAGTGCAGGCTGCCGCTGTGGTTTTGGAGATACATGCGGCGTAGCGTATTCACCACCGGCGCGGCATCGTCGGTCAGCACCTTCCAGTGCACCAGGCCTGTGAGTACCAGCGCCACTGCCACGTAAAGGATCGTCGCGACGATTAGAGTTGCGATGATGCCGATGGGGACATCGCGCTGCGGATGCTTGCATTCCTCCGCCGCAGTGGAGACCGAATCGAACCCGATGTAGGTGAAAAAGATGATCGACCCGCCGGTTAGTACGCCGGGCCAGCCGTTCGGGTAAAACGGGTGCCAGTTTGTCGGATGAATAAATTGCGCGCCAAAGGCGACGAACAAAAGTACTGCGCCGATCTTGAGCAGCACCATCACGTTGTTGGTTTCGGCCGACTCCCGGATGCCGCGCACC
The DNA here is from genome assembly GCA_021782675.1 of Acidobacteriota bacterium. Classification (GTDB taxonomy): domain Bacteria; phylum Acidobacteriota; class Terriglobia; order Terriglobales; family Acidobacteriaceae; genus JAKAUB01. The sequence continues at coordinate 1,361 of JAJXUS010000079.1, read as the reverse complement.
AGCACCACCGTGATGAGCATGACGATCAGAAATGCGGGGACGTTGAAGCCGAAGTGCCATCCAGGCTGATAGAGGGTCGCACCACTCAGGCTCTGCAGGCCGCTGGGCAGGTAGGCTGGCGTAATCCATCGCAGCGCGGGATGAATTCCGAACCAGTCGAGCAGCGCCACCGTATGCGCCGCAAATCCGACGCTCACGGCCATGTTTGAAAACGCGTACTCCAGGATCAGATCCCAGCCGATGATCCACGCAATCAGCTCGCCCATGATCACGTAGGTATACGTATAGGCGCTTCCCGCAATGGGAATCATGGAGGCGAGCTCTGCGTAACAGAGGCCCGTGAACCCGCAGACGATGGCGACCAGGATCAGGGAGACGGCCAGCGCCGGTCCCGCGCCGGGGCGGCCGGCCATGGCGCTGTGGCGCACCAGAAAGTCGAGAACCGGCGTATCCAGCAGGGAAGCGCCGGAGCCGGTCTCGCCCGCAATGGCGGTGCCGATAACGGTGAATATGCCGGACCCAATGACGGCGCCGATACCGAGAGCCGTGAGAGAAACCGGCCCCAGCGTCTTTTTCAGGCGCGTCTCGGGGTTCTCCGAATCCTGCACCAGCTTGTCGATGGATTTGGTCGCGAAGATCTGTTTCGACAGAGTCTGGCTCCTGCGGTCGCCGGCGCCTGCAGGGATTGCAGGCACCGGTTGGTTTTCGCCGCTGTGCGGCTAGCGCTTGCTGGCTCCGCGGGCCAACTTCCGGACTTTCTTCTTGGCGGAACCACGAGGGGTGGTCCGCTTGGGCTTGGGGGTGGCCTTTTTGCGTGCGGTCCGCTTTACCTTTTTGCGTTCCGTTCGGTCAGAGATTGCTTTTGTATTTGCCATTCGTTATCAGTGCTCCGTACTTCTCCAAAAGTTATGCCAGCGCGGTCCGCAGAAACATCCGTCGCCGGGCGGACTACATCCGCTCCAGTTGCGCAAATTTCTCTACAAGTTTCTTGATGCCGAACCGAGAGAATTGTACCGTAACCTTCGCATCTTCCCCTTCACCCTCACGGCGGAAGACCACGCCTTCGCCGTATTTCGGATGGCGGACTCGCTGTCCGCTGCGAAATCCGGTTGCACCGGATTCCTCGGGTGTTGTCAGCTTCGGCCGCGGAAACTTTTGTCCGCGGACCTTGAAAAACTCCGCCACGTTGTCGATGGAGATTTTCTCATTTTCTGCGTCTCCGGCCGCCGGCTTGTACTCCGCACTCTGATCCTCATCCTCGTACGACCACTGGCTGACGGCGGATCGCTGCTGCCGCGCACCCTGCCATGGTCGCGTCGATTGCGCCGCATAACCACCCCAGCTGTCGGCCGGGACAGGCA
>JAJXUS010000078.1 GCA_021782675.1 Acidobacteriota bacterium | reverse complement strand
TGTCGAAGTGGGTGTGCATGATGTTGAGATCGGCGAAGATCTTGGAGACCACGGGTACCGAGGTGACGGCCACGCCGACCGCGAGAATGATGGTGAGCGAGATGCGGTTGCCGTTGGGGCCGGCCAGCGAGGGGCGGATGATCCAGGGGGCGAAGATGAGGCCGAGGGCGAAGGGCAGACCGGTTCCGACGATGGTGAGCCAGCCGACCTCGCGTCGTTCGTCGCGGGAGAAGAGCTGCTGGGTCTCGGCGCCGGCGAGGAACATGAGCAGTAGAAGGCCCATCCAGTAGACGAAGTCGAGGATCTGGCCCTGCGACTCGACGTTGTGGATCAGATGGGCGACGGAGGGAATGCGGCCGAGCATGGCATTGCCGAGCACGACGCCGGCCAGGATTTCACCCACGACTTTGGGTTGGCGCATCTTGACGAAGAGCCAACCGAGCAGTTGCGCGAGCCCCACAAGCAGAAGCAGGACGAGGATGACCTGCGTCAGAGCAGCATTGGACAAGGGTTTCGACCTCAGGCAGTAAGATGCCGGGCGGGTGTCGGGGTTTGCTCTACAGGGGGTGGGGAATCTATGTCGAGGGGACCGCCGGGGGATTGGCGGACCTTACGCGCCGGCCTGGCTGGGCTTGCGGATGGGGCGACCCTGGCCGGGGGCGGTGGCCGGCTGCGGCTCCTTGGGCTGAGGAGCCATGGCGGGATCCCAGTAGATGAGGCGGCTGCAACTGTCGCAGGTGAGCAGTTCGCCTTCGCGAAGCTGGTTCCATGTCTGGGGGCGCAGTCCCATGCGGCAGCCGGTGCACTGCTGATTGTCTGCGCGGGCGATGCCGGTTCCGCGGGCGGAGGCGAGGCGGTCAAAGCGCGCTAGCCAGGCCGGGTCGATAAGCCCACGTACCTTCTGGCGGTCTTCGTCGAGAGCGGCAAGCTCAATTTGAAGCTGGCGCGTCTGGGCCGCGGCGCTGGCCTGCGCGGTTTCGAGCGAGGCGGCCAGCAACTCAACCTGAGCGCGCGCCAGGGCCAGTTCGGCTTCTTTGGCCTCAGTGCGCTCGAGGCTGGCAAACTCTTCGTTTTCGAGGCGGTCGATTTCGGCGGTCGCGAACTGGACTTCGTGCTCGATGGCGGCGGCCTGCTCGGGGGTCTTGACGTCATCCAACTGGGCGCGGAAGCGAGTGGCCTTCTGGCGGTGGCTCTCGATTTCGCGTTCCAGTTTGGTGCGCAGGTTTTCTTCGCGGCTGAGCGCGGAGGAAGCGTCCGCGGACTTTTGCTGGGCAGCGGCGAGAGAGGCCTGGGCGCGGGCGACTTCGGCGGGGAGCGCACGCAGCTCGTGAAGCAGGCGAGTGCGGTCAAGTTCGAGCGCCTGAAGCTTTACGAGTTGTTCCACCAAGGCCTGCATCTGCTCCCAGAAGTCTACGGCAAAGATCGAGGGAAGGGAAATGCGGCTGGGCGGAGGCAAGTTTCCGGCCCGGAAGGCCGCTGCTGCTGGAATCAAAGAGCTGATAGAACTCCCGCCCCAGTGCCGCGGTTTTCTCGGGATAAATTTCGCTACGGTTCCGCATCGGGACCGCGAAAGCGGATGGCAGCATCTATTTTTATGTTGTCTCTGGAGTTGGCGGGCAGCGGCAGCCGGGGCTTCGATTTCGTTGGGCCAGGATCGGTGCATTCCGATCAACAAGAATGAGGGCGCAGTGAGGCGACCCAGCGACACGGTGCGGACTTGCGTAAGGGGAGACAGGAATAGCGGGGCACCTATGGGCCAGGCATTGCTGCGAGAATGGGATCATCGAGGCGAAAGAGTCGAGATGCCGCTAGGGTTCTGGCGCCGACATCGAATTTTCAAGTGGTTCGCCGTCAGTTTGCTGATTGCGCTGGTTCTGCTGGGAATCGCCATCGACATCGCGGCGCACCGCGCAGAGCCCTTTCTGCGCGTTCTGATTGTGCAGCGGCTTGAGGAGCACTTCCACGCGCGGGTGGAGCTGGACAGCTTTCACATCTCAGTGGCCCACGGGCTGCTCGCCGAGGGCAAAGGGCTGCGGATCTGGCCGCCGGCCAGCGTGGCGGGGGTAGCGGTACCCGGCTCCAACGAGGCGCGCAACCCGCTGGTCACGCTTGCGGAGTTCCACTTTCGCGCCCCCATTCACTTCGTCCGCGGCAAGCCGATTCACATCTGGGCCATTGCCCTGGATGGGCTGAGGATCGACGTTCCGCCGCGGCCGCATTTGACCCATGCGGCGGATGTGGAGGCGCCTGCACCGTCGCCTTCCGGGCGGGGCGCCGCATTGCTGGCGGGCTTGCGCTTCCAGATCGACAGCGTGCAGTGCAACAACGCCCGGCTGACGCTTGAGACGTCTGTTCCGGGCAAGGAACCGTTGCAGTTCGACATTAAGACCGTGCGCATTACGCATGTAAACGCGGCGGGGGCCATGGAGTACGCGGCGGTGCTCACCAATCCTCGGCCGGCAGGGTTAATCACCGCCAAAGGCACGATGGGGCCATGGGTGGTGGAGGATCCCGGAGAAACGCCGGTGGCGGGCGCTTATCGCTTCGACCACGCCGACCTGAGCGTGTTCAAGGGGATTGCGGGCATTTTGAACTCGACGGGAAAATACCAGGGCACGCTGCGGGCGATGGTTGTAGATGGCACGACCGACACGCCGGATTTCGCGCTCACCCGTTTTGGCACCGCCGTGCCGCTGCATACCAGCTTCCACGCACGCGTAGATGGCACCAATGGCGATACATGGCTCGAGCCGGTGACGGCGACCTTGGGTAATTCGCAATTCACGGCGCGCGGCAAGATAGTGCAGGCGCCAGCGCCGGCCGGACTGAAAGCGGGCGGCCCGCACGGACACAACCTCAACCTGACCGTCGATGTGGAGCACGGCCAGATCGGCGATTTTATGCGTTTGACCAGCAGAAGCGGTCAGCCACTGCTCAATGGAACGCTGCATGTGAAGACGGATTTCGAGCTTTCGCCGGGCTCCAATCCTGTGGACGAGCGCATGCGGCTGGCGGGCAGTTTCCGGCTCGAGGATGCGCAGTTTTCCAATCCCAAGCTGCAGGAGCGCATTGGCGAGCTGAGCTTGCGCGGGCAAGGCATGCCGGATGCGGCCAAAACTGCCGCGGCGGCGGATGTGCGCTCCACGATGGAAGGCGACTTCACGATCAAAGACGGCGACGTGCACCTTCCGCACCTGGTTTACATCGTGCCGGGAGCGGAGATCGACCTGCACGGCGCCTATGGGATCGACGGCGGGTCGCTGTCTTTCAGCGGCACGGCGCGGATGGATGCCACGATTTCTCACCTGGTGGGGGGATGGAAAGGATGGCTGCTCAAGCCCGTCGACCCGTTGTTCCGCAAGGACGGAGCAGGCACGAAGGTGAAGGTGCACGTCTACGGGACGCGGAAGGACCCGCAGTTCGGGGTGGATTTTTGAGGGTTCGGAGCAGGCGAGTGTGTCGCAGCACCTGAGTGTTGCGGGCAATGCGGGTGGTGGTGAATCGCAATGCCGGCATCGAGGCGTTTTATACGGTCCGCGACAGCACCATGGTGGAGATACGGGCGCCGATGCGCCGTAATTTTAAAAACAGACGACGGGCATGCTCGATGTATTGGAGAAGCCGGTGCGGGCAACCGAGTGAGACACGAGGAGCTTCAACGCCGCTCGCTGCGAAGGCACTCTGAATCGGGCTCGAATGCGCTTTGGAACCGGGGAATGCCGCCACGCGCAGCGGTGTTCCGTGCTGGCTCAATGAGCTGCGCGGAAATTACATGTCGGCTTGGGTTTGCGATGAATGGGGAGGATGCTTTCCTGTACAAACCGCCCCCAAGTTGGCTGATTTGAATGCTCTTATGTATAGACAACTTCCTCGGGATTTGGGCAAAGCGCCCTTGACAACTCAAGTGGAAGCGCCTACAAGTGTTGACTCATAGGCCTACCACCATTCGTGGGACGCTCCAATGTTCCAGGCCCTAGCGGGCGGCGTGTCTTCATTGCCCGCACAGAGTACAGGCTCCAGATATGCCGCCTTGCACGTTAGGAGGGTTACGGAGATGCTCAACACTCTGTTGAATTTGGTGACGCAGTCATTCAGAACGGGTTTCCAGCTTTCAGCCGAAACCATCCCATGCGAAATCAATCGTGAGCCGCGGCGCATTTCCTATGCGGCCCTGTTGGTCCTTGTCATCGCACCGTTCATCGGCCTGGTGCTGCTGGCATCAGCGATGAACGCCAACGCGCAAGTCAGGTTCGGCTCCGTGGTTGGATTCGTGGCGGATTCGAGCGGCGGTTCCCTGGTTGGCGCCGATGTGAAGCTGACGAATCTGGGCACCAGTGAAACGCGCGCCATGCAGACGGGGCCCAGCGGAACTTACCTGTTTGCCAATCTGCCTCCCGGGCTGTACCAAGTGGACATTGAGCAGAGCGGCTTCAAACACTTCATCGCCGAGAACGTTCACGTGCAGGTTGACGTGACCTCCCGCGTCGATGCCACCCTGGAGGTGGGTAACATCTCAGAGACCGTGGAAGTTCGGGCCGACGCGGTGACTCTGCAGACGGACAGCACCTCACTGGGCTCGGTGGTGAGCCAGCAGACGGTGGAGAACATGCCGGTGAGCGGCCGCACCGTGAACAACCTGATGACGCTGGTGCCCGGCGTGGCCGCTGGCGGCTCCACGTATGGAACGTCTTCGGGCGACCAGGCGGGCGGGGCACGGACCAACTCCATCGCCTTCGGCAACTATTTCATCGGTGGCGCGTTCGGCAACCAGAGCGCGTTCTTCATTGACGGCGTGTCGTCGAATGGTCCGGCAAACAACGTGAACGGGATCATCGCGTCGCAGGATTTCGTGCAGGAGTTTCGTGTTGCCACCAACAATGTCAGCGCAGAATACGGCAACTATGCGGGCGGCGTCATCAATGTCACGACGAAGTCAGGGACGAACGAGTTTCATGGATCCACGTACGACTACCTGCGGAATACGGTTTTAAATTCCAATGATTTCTTTTCGAATCATGCCGGGCTGGCGCGCTCTCCGCTGATTCAGAATCAATTCGGCGGAAACGTGGGCGGCCCGATCAAGCGCAACAAGGCGTTTTTCTTCTTTGGCTACGAGGGGACGCGAACCCATGGCGCGGTGCTTTCAACCACGACAGTTCCGACCACCGCGCAGCTATCGGGGGATTTTTCCGCTGCCGGCCTGCCGCCGATCTATGACCACAGCCAGCCGGGCGCTCCGCAGTTCAGCTGCAATGGGAAGCTGAACGTGATCTGCGCCTCGCGGCTGGATCCGACGGCTCAGGCCATTCTCAAGGACACGTTTCCGGCGCCCAACCAGGGCGGCCTGGTGAACAATTACATCACGCATTTCAAGACCGGCGGAGTGCAGGATCTTTACGACGGCCGCGTGGACCAGAACTTCGGCAGCAAAGACATGCTCTTCGCGCGCTACCTGTACTCGAAGGTGATCAGCACGCCGTACGATGCGTGGGGAACGCATACCCAGGGGCAGGGCGCAACCGGCCTGTACAGCCAGGAGGCAGCGCTGGGGAACACGTATACCATCAACCCCACCACACTGGCCGATGTGCGCGCGTCGTATCTGCGCATCTTCCAGAATGAGGCGCCCGACAGCACGAATATCGATCTGGGCAAATATGGGACCAACTATGCCCGTCTGCCCAGCCAGATGACAGCGACTGCGACTACGGGGGGCGGATCGATTCCGTCGTCGACTTTCAATGGCACCACGGGATTTCCCGCGACGGCGTTGACAGGCTCGAACGGCATCGGCTCGCAGTTGTACTGGCACCAGAACATCTTCGGTCTGACGGGAAACATCATCAAGACGATAGGCAAGCACCAGATCAAGATGGGCGCGAACATTCGCCACGTGCAATGGATCTCCGATCCAGACACCAGCGGCATCACGCTGATCTACGACAGCCAGGCGACGGCGAGCTCGCAGGCGCCGGGCGCGACGGGAGCGGCGCTGGCCTCGAATCTGCTCGGCATTCCCCTGAGCAGCAACCTGGGGAACGTAGGCGGATCGCGCGCGTACTACAGCAACTACGGATTCTTCGCCGAGGATACGTATCAGGTTTCGCACAAGCTGACAGCGACGCTCGGGCTTCGCTGGGACCAGCCGAGCATGTACTCCGAGGCGCAGAATCGGGACACGGTTTTCCTGCCCAACCTGGCGACCAATGTGGGCACGTTGAACTCCTACACGAAGCCGATCACGGGGGGCACGCAGCAGACGAGAGGGGTACTGGCACTGGTGGCCAGCCCGGCGTGGCCCTCGCAGCGGGAGGATAACCTGCACTGGAAGCTGTTTGCTCCCAGAGTGGGGCTGGCCTACCGCCTGAATGAACAGACGGTGATCAGGGCGGGGTATGGGCTCTCGTATCTGCCGTTCTCGCTGGCGCAGGATGGGCCGAATTTTTCGCCGATCAACACCATCGTGACCGGAGTGTACAACTCCTTCCAGGTATCGACCGGCAATCCCGACCAGATCAACGCCACCACTGCGAATCCCTTCCCGCAGGGCGCAAGTCTTCCGCCGGGCCGCGGCGCGAATCTGGCGAACTACTACGGCTCGAGCATCGTATCGCGGGTGCCAGGGGAGAGTTATCCCTATCAGCAGCAATGGAACCTGGCGGTCGAGCGTCAGATTGGAAGAAATGGAACGGTCACCGTTGCCTACGCGGGATCCAAGGGGACGCATCTGCTGATGCAGGGCTTTGCGACGGCGTCGAACCTGAATGTGAACCAGCTGGAGACCAAGTACTTCGCACTGGGCTCGGCGACGCTGCAGGCACAGGTGCCGAATCCCTTCTACGGCGCAATCAGCAATCCCAGTTCACTCATGTCGCGGCCGACCGTTCCCGCGGGAATGCTGCTCAAGCCTTTCCCGCAGTACGATCGCGCATTGGCGGAGGATCCTCGCCGCGGCTTTTCCAGTTATCACTCGCTGCAAATCTCAGTGAACAAGCGGATATGGTCGGGGGGGCAGGTGGTGATGGCGTATACCTGGTCGAAGCTGATCTCGAATACGGATAACATCACCAGCTTCCTGGACCAGGGAAATATCTTCAGCGGCCAGGTGCAGGACAATACCAACATCGGCCGGGCGGAGCGGTCGTTGAGCGCCTACGACATACCGCAGAACCTGACCTTCGGTTACATGCTGCCGCTGCCATTTGGACGAGGCCGGGCATGGTTGAACAATGGCAATGCGGTGGTTTCAAAACTGGCAGGCGGGTGGAATCTGCAGGGGCTGACGACGCTGCGCAGCGGCACCCCGATCGGAATGGTGCAGTTCTCCAGTCCGATCATGCAGCAGTTTGGCGCGGGCAACGGATTCATCTGGGCGCCTGGCAATTTCATCCGCCCCGATGTGGTGCCGGGATGCAACAAGACGGTCGGCGGGTCCCGCTATGACCGCGCGCTGAAGGGGTGGTTCAACACGGCGTGCTTCACGCCCACGACCTCAACTACCGCCTTCGGAACGGCGTCCAGACTCGATTCCACCCTACGGATGGATGGAATCAAGAACTGGGATATGGCTTTATCCAAGGAGACTCCGGTTGGCGAGAATCTGCGGGTGAAGTTTACGGCCCAGGCCTACAACCTTTTCAACCGCACGCAGTTCAATGGTCCCAGTCCAATCGCGGGATTGCCGGGAGTGACTGGAATTGTGACGGCAACTGCCGGACCGCCCCGCAACATTGAATTCGCACTTCGGCTCAGCTTCTGAGCGGCGGAACGCGGGCTGGGGCTTCGGAACATCGAAGCCCCAGCCCTTTTTGTGCCCCGTGGCGCAGAGTGGTTCCGTACGGCATCGGCTTCGCTACATGAGCGCGCACTGTTTCAGGACGCCGCAGAGCAAAGGGAACGCCAGCTCTATGTGGCTGGCATGAGTGCTCAATTGGTCTATACAGCATTCTGCAGTCGGGAGTGCTGGAGCAGGAATGCCCTGTGCTAGTTTGGCTAGTGCAGGTCGCCGGAAATAGGGTCATTTTTGGAGGGCTCTCTGTTGACAAGGAAT
>JAJXUS010000077.1 GCA_021782675.1 Acidobacteriota bacterium | reverse complement strand
GGATCTGCAGCGCCCCTTCGGGATCGCCCGTGGCCTCGGGAATGGTGTTCACAATGGCTTCAAACAGAGGCTGCAGGTCCGTCCCCGGCTTCTCGGGATCGGTGGTCGCCGTGCCCGCCTTGGCCACCGCGTAGAGCACCGGAAAATCGAGCTGCGACTCGTCGGCATCGAGATCGATGAAAAGATCGTAGATCTCGTTCAGCACTTCCTGAGGACGCGCGTCGGGGCGGTCGATCTTGTTGATGACCACGATCGGAGGCAGCTTGGCCTCCAGCGCCTTCGACAGCACGTAGCGGGTCTGCGGCAGCGGCCCTTCGGCCGCGTCCACCAGCAGCATCACGCCGTCCACCATCTTCAGGGCGCGCTCCACCTCGCCGCCAAAGTCGGCGTGACCCGGCGTATCGACAATATTGATCTTGCCGCCGCCAAAGTTGATGGCGGTGTTCTTGGCCAGAATCGTAATGCCGCGTTCGCGTTCCAGTTCATTCGAATCCATCACCCGATCGGCCACCTGCTCGTTGGCGCGGAAGGTGCCGGCCTGCCGCAGCATGGCGTCGACAAGGGTGGTCTTGCCATGATCGACGTGGGCGATGATGGCGATATTGCGTATCGTCTGGCTCAAAATTCTTTTCCTTGACTCGGAGTTCGGCCGCGGGGCCGTCATCGGGCCGGCTCGATCGGCGTTCGATGGGTAAACGGAGGCCGGTGGTCGCACACGGCGTCAGTTTCCAGTTTAACAGGGGTTGGATTGCAGCGTCCCACGGGCAGGGCCGGGGCATTCGGCGCGCGGTCAACGTCCGGTCCATCAGCGACTTGAGCTGGCCCAGGCGGACGCCCGCTCATCGCGATGAAACTGCGATGAACGGGGCACAGCCCTGGGTGCATGCGTGCTGCGATGGGGGCTGGTGCGTGGCTACCTGCCCCGCGGCTGAAGCCACTGATTTTGGAATTCCGCGTTCAGGGGCCTGAAGGCCCCTGCTCCCTCCGTTGGCGACCCGTCGACCACTGATATTACGGGCATATGACCGCCGATCGGGAAGCTTCGTGAAAAGTGTCCCTCAGGGGCTAAAGCCCCCGTTTGATGGGGGCGGTGATGTACGGGCTGAAGCCCGTACCCTTCAAAGCAGTTGCAGGCGGTTGGCCCTTCTCTGCGCTCCGCGCGCACCCGTCAGCGCCGCGCTTCGCCGTCCTGCCCGCGCTCCCGCCGCCGCGCCGCCATCCACTGCCGCCAGCGGTAATCGGCCAGTAACAATCCGGCCAGCAGAAGCACAACCGCAATCGCAGCCAGGATCTTCATCGAAGCTCCCCAGTCCCAAATACGCCGCCCCCATTGTAGAGCGATTCGGGATCAGCCCCTCGCAGCCGGCCGGCTGGCGCCAAAAAAATCCCATCTCCCTCGCTGCGGGAGGTCTAACTGCAGCGAGAGAGATGGGGTCCAATTGCCAGAGGAACTTAGCGGCCGATCACGATGATGGTGAAGCTGCCCGGAACAATCGAGGCCCGGGGATGGGGATTCTTCGCCGTCGCCGCCGGCTTGGGTCCAAACTCGGCGGTCACCGTGAAGACGCGGTCGGTATCGGGATCGTAGGCCATGGTGCGCGCTCCGCGCTCGGTCTTCAGCTTCTCAATCGTCGGATAGCCCTTGGCGCCCGCGTCCACCACGGAAAGCATGCCGTCGTCGCCGCTGGTGGTCAGCACCAGGTGATACTTGGCGCTCCAGCGCACGGCATCCGGGCCGTCGCCGATGGCGGGGTTGGCCAGCACCTTGCCCGTCTCCGAGTCCATCACCGACATCTTGCCGCCGTCGCATACCGGGAAGAGGCGATGTCCGGGAACGTCGAAGGCCAGCCCGGAAGGCGAGTCGCAGCCCGCCGGCCACTCCGCCGTCATCTTCTTCGCGTGCGCATCCAGCCGCACCACTTCGTTCTTGTCTTCAATGTTGTCGTAGACCATGCCCTTGCCGTCCACCTGGGGAAACTCGGGCTTGCCGGGCAGCGCGATGGTGGCCACAACCTGCCGCGAGGCCGCATCGATCACGGTAACGTTCTTGCTGCGCCCGTTGAAGGCCCACACCGTCTTCGTCGCCGGCTCAAAGATGATGCCGTCGGGATTGGTGCCGGCGGGAATCGTGGCCAGCTTCGCCAGCGAATGGCGGTCGAACACCACCACTGCGTTGCCGCCGCCGTCGGAGATGTATCCGTACTTGCCGTCCGTATCGAGCGCGATGCCGTGGGTGCCGTGCAGGTCCGCGATGGCGCCCGCTTCCTTGCCCGTATCGGTATCGATCACGTCCACGCGCGGTCCGTGCGCAATGTAAAGCCGATGCGCGGCAGGATCCTCTTGGAGATAGTCCCAGCCGCCCTCGCCCCCGATCTTCCAGTGAGCGATTACGTGATACGGCTTCTGTGCGGATGCCTGCGAAGGCGCGACAGCCAGCGCTCCGGCCAGCGCCGCGGCGCAGAAGACCGCGACCAGGTCGCGGGAAATCTTGAATCCAGCCATAAGCAAACTCCAGTGCGAGATTTTGAACCCGCCAAGAATAGCATCCGCAAGCTGAAGCGAAGATTAAGCAGCGGCGGGGCCGCGCGGCGTCCTTTTTCCGCTCCCCGGGGCCGCTGCGCAGGAATTTTCAAGCTGTTGTCACAACCGTCGCGGCACGATGCTTTACCCTCATCAAGATGAACAATTGACACCCCGGGGAGCCTTCAACTTTGCGCATTGTCCTGTCGAACATTGGCACGCTGGGCGATACCAATCCGCTGATTGCCATTGCGCTGGAGCTGAAGCGCCGCGGCCATGTGCCGGTGATGGCGCTGCCCGAGGTCTACCGCCCCAAGGTGGAACCGCTCGGCCTCGAATTCCGCCCCCTGCGACCCGACATCGACCCCACCAACACCATCCTGGTGGAGATGGTCTACGACGTGAAGAAGGGAACCGAGCGCGGCCTGCGCGAGTTCCTCTATCCGGCTCTGCGCCACACCTACGCCGACCTGCTCGATGCCGCCACCCAGCCGGAGCGCGCCGACCTGCTGCTGCTGGGCGAGCTCAACTACGCCGGGCCCATCGTCGCCGAGAAGACCGGCATTCCCTGGGCCAGTTATGTGCTCGCGCCCTTCTCCTTCTTCTCCGCCTACGATCCGCCGGTGCTGCCGCCCTATCCCGGGCTCGCCAAAGCCGAAAAGTTTCTGCCCGGCATGGGCCACGCCGTCAAAGCAGTCGCCCGCCTGGTCACCCGCACGTGGCCCGAGCCGGTCTACGCGCTGCGCCGCGAGCTGGGATTGCCCCAGGGGCCGAACCCGATCTTCGATGCCAAGCATTCGCCCGATCTCGTCCTGGCGCTCTTCTCCCGCGCCCTGGGGGTGGAGCAGAAAGACTGGCCGCGCAACGCCCTCATCACCGGCTTCTGCTTTTACGACGCGGATGCCGGCAACGCCAAGCTGCCTCCGCATCTCGAAGAATTCGTCGCCGCCGGCGAGCCTCCGGTAGTGTTTACCCTCGGCTCCGCCGCCGTGCTGGCCGCCGGCCCCTTCTACGATCTCTCCGCCGAGGCGGCCATGCAGCTCGGCGGACGCGCCGTACTGCTCATCGGCAACGATCCCCGCAATCGCCCCAGCCAGAAGCTGCCCGACTCCATCTGCGTGGCGGAATACGCGCCCTACTCCGCGCTCTTTCCCCGCGCCAGCATGGTGGTGCACCAGGGCGGCGTCGGCACCACCGCGCAATGCCTGCGCGCCGGCAAGCCGATGATCATCATGCCCTACTCGCACGACCAGCCCGACAACGCGCGCCGCATGCGCCGCATGGGCCTTTCGCGGACCATCGAGCGTCGCGCCTACCAGCCCGCCCGCGTGGCAGACACGCTGCGCGCCATGTTCGCCGACCCCGCCTACGCCGTCCGATCGGCAGCGGTGGCGGGGCAGCTACGCCAGGAACACGGCGTGCCCAACGCCTGCGATGCGTTGGAACAGCTGCACGCGCGGCCACGCACGCGCTGACACGCCCTGAACGGAGCAGCGCCGCAGAATAGTCTTAATTCGCTGAAATTTCGCTCCTCCACCAGTCGCTTTGTGGCAGCCACCCCCTCAGCACAAAATCTTCGCCCGCCATGATTGACCTCATCAAAACGGAACATCCGTGCCGAGAAACATCCGCGCCGTTGTTGCCGTCTTAACCCACGGCAGCCCCGCCACCGGCAACGTGCGGGACCGGACGAATTTCAACTCCAAGGGGAAACCGGAATCATGAAACGTCAAATCCTTGTAACGCTAAGCGCGGCGGCACTTTTCTTTTTCTGCTCGCCGCTCACGCGGGCCCAGTCGGAAAACTCGCAAGCGACAGGCCGGCAATGGAGCACCGCTCCATCGGCCAATTCACAGTCCAACAGCAACACGCAATCCGGCGCCATGAACGGCAACTGGAAATCCCAGCAGGCACAGGACAACGGCGGCAGCAACAGCTCCGCGGACGCACAGAAGTTGGCCTCTGAGATGGTTCCAGCGCACGCCTCGCTGGAAAAGACCTTGGATGCAAAGAGCGCTCATCCCGGCGATCCGGTGCGTGCCAAGCTGGGTGAAAACGTGCGGTTGAAGAATGGCCCGAATCTACCCTCCGGCACCGTCCTCATCGGCAAGGTCACAAAGGACAGCACCCAGGCCGGAAACGCCACCCTGGCGCTGCGCTTTACCCAGGCTAAATTGACCGACGGCACCACCGTGCCTATCAAGGCCATGATCGTCGGCATCGAACGCGTTACGAGTATGCCGGGACTCTCGGACAACGCCGTGCCCGCGCGCGATATCTGGAACTCTCATGTTTATCGCGTCGATCAGGAGAAGGCAGTTGGCGGCGCTGACCTGCACAGCAACATCACCGCCAGCAACTCGGCCGTCATTGTCTCAACCAAAAAGAGTGACGTGAAGATCGACGGGGGAAGCCGTCTCGACATGGCCATCGCCAAGCAGCCCACCTGGCAGTCCAACGGTGCCGTGAGCAATCCGACCATGTAAGCCTGCTACCATGTGCCCGCGGCAACAATCACGCCGCGGGCGCATGCAGGTTCAGCCCTAAGAGTCCTCTCGTCAGAGATTTTCCCACTGGTTCGGATTGCGCCGCAAACGCCAGCAGGGATCCATGCCGCCATGAGGAAAGATCGCCACCGCGCAGGGCACAGGAGCCGTGCCCAGGTAGTCGTACTCCTCTTTCTGTCCCTTCAACGGGATCCCCATGAAGCGGTTCACCGTCGCCGTCGAACTGGGTGACCCGCGCAGCACATACACTACGGTATCCACCGCATACGTCACCAGCGTAGCCACCGCCACAGCCAGAAACGCGCGCATTAGCCAGCGGCCCATCAGCTTCAGCAGCACGATGCCAATCCTTCCTGTAAACCCTTCATGAAATCAAGCGCGGGATGCAGCAATAGAATAGACGGATTTCGCGGCTCTGGAGACGCGCCCTCTTCCCCAGAGCTTCGCAGTTTACCGTTACAAGTTCCTCGCCAGGATCTCCGCCCGCGCCGCCAGCGCAATCGCCATCGCCATCACCCGGTCGTCGTGGGTGCCCGGCTTTGCTCCCATGCCGCCGTTGCTCAGGCGGACAAAGCTGCGGCACTCCCCGAGCAGGGCCCGGCTCTGAAACAGCTCGGGGCGCGCTACCAGCGCCGCTTCCAGCTTGCCGATGGCCAGCGGTTTGCTGTAAGAGCTGGTCAGCCAACCCGGCTTGCCATCCTGCTCAAAGACGCGCTCGTAGTGGCAAACACCGCCCAGGTACGCCAGCACCCCGCTGCCGTGGTTGTTGCGCTCCACCACCAGCCAGGCGTCGTTGTATTCGCGCGCCACCTCGGCCGAAAGCTGCGCCTGTTCAAGACATGTGCTATGCCCCGCGTACTCCGCGCACTGCAGGCCGCTCTCAATATCGATTACTTCAAAGGCCGCAAAGTCGCCTTCCGTCCCGCCTCCCGCCGGATCGACGGAGACCAGATACCGCCTGCCCGCTACCGGCGAGAGCCAGACCTCCATCGTTCCGTTCCGCCGCCGCTGAAACGGCTCCGGCGCCTCCCGCAGTCGCTTCTCGACCGCTTCCATTTCGAACACCGAATCGCCGCTACTGAGAAAACAGCTCTCAGCGTCCTCGGCATACTCCTGCCGCGCCAGGCCGCGGTAGTTGGCACGAATCTTCCTGCGAAATGCGATCTGCTCCAGGCTCAGTCCCTCCCGCTCCATCAGCGCCCGCTCTTCGTCCGTCAACGTCGCCGCATCCACCGCCGGTTCGCGATAAGCGGACTCCAGCCACCACGGGAAGAAGTACCGAATCATCCCTTTTTCATCCGCCGCCACCCACTCCGCGTGAAAACATCCGCCCACACCCTTCGGTGTGGACTCCAGTACCAGTTCCGCATCCGGCGCCAGCGCTGCCCGCAGCCCCGCCAGCGTCTCGGCGGGATGCCCAGGCCACCACGCCAGCTCCGAGCAATGCAGATTCTGCGCCGTCAGGCCGCGTCCGGCGTTGCGGTCGCCCGCGCTCTCCACGCGGTACTGCGAATCGATGTCGGGAAAAACAAGCTGGCGTACATTCGCTCGCGAGGTCTTCAGCGGCCCCGTGCGCAGCGCATCGCTCAGGTGCTGATAAAAGCGGTGCACGATACGGAAGATCTCTTCCGCGGCCTCACGCGTGTGCGCCACCTGCACTGTCAGCGTTCCCGGCCGCGTAATGGTGCGCAGAAAAAACCGCGCCGCCACCCACGTCGTCAGCCCCATCTGCCGCGCCTTCAAAATGATCTTCTGCCCGCCGCTGCTCTCCTCCAGCGTCCGCTGCACGCCATTCGGCGCCAGTGCAGCAATGCCGCCGGCGCGTGTGCGCACGCGCAGATTCTCGATCGCCAACTCCATGGCCACGTTGTTGCCATTCAATCCCTGCGGCCGCTCATCGAGTCTCTTGCCCAACTCCTCCAGGTCGTTCCTGGTTGTGGGTCGATAGACATTCCGAGCCTCTGCGTCGAGACACACGTCTGCTTCCGTCTTCCGCGCCACACGTCCTCCTGTCCATCTCCATGCCAATCGTGGGATCGACGCATGCTCCGGGCCGGCGCGGCGCAGGCCGCCCGGAGAACACGATGCGCATGGTTCCCCTGCTCTGGCTGTTCTTTCCCGCGGCCTTGCCTCGCTGGCTGTGCCGCCCGCTTGGGCAGCGCCCTTACCAGGCGTGCCAGGTGCTGCTCTGCCCACAGACGAAGGTGCGCCGTCCAGCCGTGCTGATTGCCAGCGTTGTTGCGCTTGATCCCTGATACTCGATGTTCTGGGAACCGGTCGTCGCCACCGTCACCGCGTTGGCTGATGCGTCGATCTTGTCAACGATGAACTCCTGCCCAACCGTGTTGCAGTTCGGCAGCGTCTCGGTGAACGCGGCGCTGGTCGCATTCGCAAAGCGAATATGGTCAAAGGTGGTACTCAGCGTGTGGTTAGCTGTGTCCGTAGTCGCCGCCGTCTGCAAGGCGAAGATATTAGTCAGTCCCTGCACGGTCATCGCCGGATTGGATCCCACTTGCGTGAAGAAGTTTCCCGTACCGTTGAAGACGAGCTGGCCATTGTTATCCGTCAAACTCGATAGGGCAGACCAGCCGCGAATGCCGAGAGGAGTAGAGTTCACCCCCATCAGCGAGGGTCCGGGTGCTGCATCCGGGATGTAGGAATTGCCGAGCGCGGCCCATTGGGTGACCGTGTTGTTTGCCGACTCCTGATAATAGAAGCCGCCATAACCGATGATGAAATTGCCGCTACTCGTCGTTGCGCCGGTCCATGGTGCCGAGAGGGTCAACGACAGACCGTTAGAGGCTACTGCCCCATTGGGTGCCAGCCAGAACGGGCATCGCGCGGAAGTGGTGCAGCTTGCTCCATCTGTGAAGGTTCCCGGCTGATCGTCCCATGCACCGCTGAAGTCGAAATATCCAGGGCCGCCAGAGACATAACCCACAGTCGTGGACCCATTCGTCAACGATACCGTGTAGCCGCCAGAGATCCCCTGCAGGCCGGAAGCACTCAGAGTTCCGCCAAGAACCGAAA
>JAJXUS010000076.1 GCA_021782675.1 Acidobacteriota bacterium | reverse complement strand
CGCACCCTGGAGGCAGAACAATCTTGCCTTTGGAGTCAACCGTGGCGTGCTGCACCAGTGCCCATCCCTTGATGTAATACGGAATCGCCAGGTTGGGATTAGCAGCGATCGCCTTATCGGCTGCCGCTGCCGCCTGATCTCCCTGTCCGGTCTTAAAAAGAACAATGGCGGCGTTCTGATAGTACATCCCCGCCTTTGTCGGATCCGCCTGAGCCGCAGCGTCGTAAGCCGAAATTGCGTCATTCACTTTCCCGCTTCGTGCCAGCGCCTCTCCCAAGTTATTGTTGGCGGCCGCCAGCACCTCCGGCTGCGGCTTCTTATCATTCTTCATGATGGCCAGCGCCTTCTGATAATTTTGCGCGGCCAAATCATACTTTTTGGCGCCAAGATAGCTGTCGCCCAGCTCATACCAGGTCAGCCCGGAATCCGGCTTGCCCTGCGTCGCCTGCGTATCCAGGGCAATCGCCTGATCGAAGTTGCCGGCCTTCCGGTCGGCACGGGCTTCGTTGATCAGCTTATTGACATTGCCAATTTTGGCATTCTCTTTCTGGGTGGCCGCATTGGCCTTACGGGTGGCCGCAATCTGCTTCTGCACATCGGGCGGCAGCTTCGAAATGTAGTCCGCGCGGCTCATATCGAAGTCAACCTGGACATCCGCCCCCGGAGCGAACTTCACGTCCTTCTGATAATCCAGGGTTCCCGTCTTGGTGCCGCTCTTGTCGGTCACCTTGCCCACCAGCTCGACGACATAGGTGCCCGGTTTGATGCCGTCACCCTTGTAATCTCCATTCGCGTCGGTCGGGAACGTATAGAGCGGCGTCTTTCCGTCCGTCGTCAGCTCAACCTTTGCGTTGGCCACGGGCTGATACAACGGATCCTGCGCGTGGCCATGAATCTTCGCTGGAGCATTTGCCGTCGATGCGGCCTGCTGCGCTACCGCGCGCATCTGCAATCCGGGAAGCCCCAGACATAGCGCCGCCAGACCTGTCGCGGACACACCGAGCGCCGCCAGCCGGAATTTCTTCATCATCCTGCTCTCCTTTAACCTCTGTCTCAACCCCAACCCAAACATTCTAGAACCATAGAGAGGATGCTGCATCCTGCTCCAGAGTTTGTCCGGCCCGGCCGTTTCCCGCAGTGCTACCGGGCAGCGTAGGAGATGGGGTCGTCAAAACCTGCTGTGGCAAAGGCGCGCAGGCGAAGCACGCAGCTCTCGCAGGTTCCGCAGGCCTCGTCTTCCCCGGAGTAGCAGGACCACGTCGCGCCCAGAGGGGCGCCGATCTCCAGGCCTAGCCGGACGATTTCACTTTTCTTTTTATCGATCAGCGGGGTGACGATTCGTATCTGGCCGTCCCGTGTGCCCCGTTCGATCAAAGTGTTGAACGCGTCGTAATACGCTGGCCGGCAGTCAGGGTAGCCTGAGCTATCCTGCTCAACCGCACCAATATAGATGCGCGCAGCACCCAGGACCTCCGCCCAACTGACAGCCGACGCCAGAAAATGCGCGTTGCGGAACGGTACGTAGGTTACGGGGACATGCTGGCCGATTTGTTCGGCAGGGGGCGCATCCGGGACGGCAATCGAAGGATCCGTCAGCGCCGAGCCGCCGATCTGGCGGAAAAGATCGACGCGCAGCGGCAGAAACTGGCGCACGCCCACGGCCTGAGCGACGGCCCGCGCACTGGCCAGTTCCCGGCGCTCCGTCCGCTGGCCATAGCTGAAGTGCAGCGCGTACACGTCATACTCACGCGCCGCCAGCGCCAGGCACACAGCGGAGTCCATGCCGCCGGAGAGACAGACAACGGCGCGCGAGCGCACGCCGCCGTCTGCAGGCTGTGCCGCAGCCATTCAGCTCGCCTTCAGCGAAGCCATATCGATCACAAACCGATAGCGGACATCGCTCTTCAGAATGCGCTCATAGGCTTCATTCACCTGCTGGATGGGAATGGCCTCGATATCGCATTCGATGTTGTGCTGGCCGCAGAAATCCAGCATCTCCTGCGTCTCGGGAATGCCGCCGATCATGGACCCGGCCACGCTGCGACGGTTGCGCAGCAGCATCCCGGGAGCGATGCTCGCGTTCACGCCCGGCAGGCCGACAACGACCATCGAGCCGTTGAGGCGCAGCAGATTCAGGTACGCGTTCCAGTCAATCTCCGCCGATACCGTATTCAGAATCAGGTCGAACGAGTTTGCCTGCTTCTTGAACGTCTCCTCATCGGAGGTGGCATAAAAGTGGTCGGCGCCCATGCGGCGGGCGTCCTGCTCTTTGCGCATGGAGTGGCTGAGCACCGTGACCTCGGCGCCCAGGGCGTGCGCAATCTTCACGCCCATGTGCCCCAGGCCGCCCAGGCCCAGAATCGCGACGCGCGACTTGGGTCCGGCGTTCCAGTGCTTCAGTGGAGAGTACATGGTGATGCCGGCGCACAGCAGTGAAGCGGCGCCCGCCAGCGACAGATTCGACGGAATGCGAACCACAAACTTCTCATCGACAACTACGCGCTCGGAGTATCCGCCCATCGTCGGCTCCCCGTCATACTCCCGGCTGTTGTAGGTGTACACGCAGCCCTTCTCGCAATACGACTGCAGGCCCGCGCGGCACGCGTCGCATGTCCCGCATGAGTCCACCATGCAGCCCACGCCGACGGTGTCGCCGGTCTTGAACTTCTGCACGCCGCTGCCGACCGCTACCACTTTTCCTGCGATCTCATGACCGGGAACCATTGGGAAGATCGATCCGCCCCACTCATCGCGGGCCTGATGAATATCCGAGTGACAGATGCCGCAGTGATGAATGTCGATGACCACGTCTCCGGCCCGCGGTTCGCGGCGTGCAAACGTATACGGCGTCAGCGGTGCTTTGACAGTGTTGGCGGCATAACCCTTTACAGTAGACATTTCCTGACTCCTCGCAGTTTTCTCTGCAGTGTATCCGGCTGAAATTGGCCCTTGTTCTTATCGCTGGCTTTGCTCTTCTTGCTGTCATCCCCGCAGGGGATCTGCTTCTGCGCCGGCCTAATTAAAATCCTCCGGCGGCGACGACGATTCCGCCAGAATCTCCCGCGCCGCTTCGCAATCGACACCGCGCACCCGCACCCGGATTCCCAACGGCCCCGGAGCCATTCCGCCGATCATGCGATGAAAATTTTCTGCGTCGATCGTCGCCGCAATTCCAAAAGAACCAAGCAGGCTGACGCACATCTGGGCCTCTGTCAGCGTCGTGCATTCGGCCACGATCTCAGGACGCAACAGGTCCTCGGATTTCTCATCGTGTTTCGCGCTTCCGTTCGGCAGCCTGTCGTGCATTTACACGCCCTTCTTCATCGGTTCCCAGATGAATTTATGAATCTGCAGGCTCAGCCGCGCCGGCAGCCCGTCGGCCAGCATCCACTCCACCAGCAGCCGCGGATCGAGCTGGCAGTTCTCGGCTGTCCGCTCCGGTGCAGGCTGCTTGCGGAACGCAGGCGACAGCAGCACGTGGCCACAAAGCTCCGCCAGCGCGTGCTGCCGGATGAACGCCCGCGCGAACTCATAGTCCAACCGGTCCGCGATGACAAACTTCATCTCATCGCGCATTGTCAGCGCCTTAAGATTTTCAAGTCGGAACGTGCCACCTTCGCCGGAGCCAGGACACTTTACGTCCACAATCTTGTGGACCGCCGCGGGAACATCCGCCAGCGGCTGCTCCCCGCTGGTCTCCAGCATCAGCGAATAGCCCTCGGCCAGCAGCTTCTCCATGAGCGGCAGCAGCTCGCGGCGCTGCAGCATGGGCTCGCCGCCGGTAAACTCCACCAGCCGGATGGGCGCCAGTTCTGCAATCCGCTGCTCAATCGACTCCAGCGAAAATTTCTGGCCGCCGGTAAATGTGTACTCCGAGTCGCACCAGGAGCAGCGCAGATTGCACCCCGCCAGCCGCACAAAGATGCACGGCCGGCCGGCAAAGCTCGATTCGCCCTGCACCGAGGCATACAGTTCGATCAGATGCACCGGCTACTCGTAATAGGTGGCGGCGGTGGTGCCGGTCTCGAAGATCGTGCAGTCCTTGACGGCAACGCGGCCCGCCGTCAGCTCGTTCATCTGGCGGTTGGTCTCATCAAAAAAATATCGGGCCAGATTTTCCGCCGACGGGTTGATCTCCGTAAAAGGCGCAATATCGTTGATCATCTGGTGGTCCAGGCGGTCGATCACCGGGCGCATCACCTGCTTCAACTGCTTGAAGTCCAGCAACAGCCCGGCAGCATCCAGTTCTCTGCCGCGCAGCGTGACCTTCACACGATAGTTATGGCCGTGCGGGTTCTCGCACTTGCCGCGATAGTTGCGCAAATAATGTCCGGCGGCAAACTCCGCCTCGACAGTAACTTCGAACATGCCGCTCCCGGGCCCACAGGACAGACACGCAGGCCGCTGTCTTTTATTGTACCGGCCAGCCGCGTGGACTCCGCGCTTCGTGGCTCGCCGGCAGCCCGCTCGAGCGTCAGAAAAGGCGCATCAGCGTGAGGTGGCCGCCGTCGGAAAGAAGGATGACGATGCACATTGCGACAAAGAGCAGATCGTAGTGCCAGCCGGAGTTCTTCTCGCCCCAGAAGCCGGTCTTCCAGCGCACGGCCTTCATGTAGATCGCGCCCGCCATGACCAGGATGAGACCGAGCGCTGCCCATTGCGTAAGAACGCCGAACGCGATCCCCAGACCGCCCAGCATCTCCGCCCAGCCTAGAAAAATGGTGAAGCCGACGGGAAGGCCCAGGCTGCGCGCCCGCTCCTGTGGAGCTTTCACATGGCCCAGTCCGCTCGTAAAAAACACGCTGGCCGCGACAACGCGCAACAGCAGAAGTCCCCAGTCCAGAAACAGCGGAGAGCTCGGAATCAAGCGATGCAGCACGGTACACCCCTCTCTGCCCTGCGAGATTTCGCCTACCGGTTTCGCCGGCGCTGCTGTTCCTCGTGCCGCCGGCTCACCTGCTCAAACAGCATGGTGATGCTCGCCACCAGCGCACAGAAGATGCCCAGCAGCGACAAGAACAGCGCGATACTGCGCCACATCTGCACAATTCCGGGCAGCCCCGTGGCGTGCGAACCCGGCGCCCACGACATGGCGAAGGAGACGCCGGCAAACAGCAGCAGCGCTGCCGACAGAATGTACAGATTGCGCGACATGCCAGAATGCAGCTCTGTGTATCAGTGTACCGGGCGCCCGCGGCTCTCGCGGAAATATGGCCGCAGCCGGTTTCAGCGAATGCCAACCATGCCGCGGGTGGAGGCGATCAGCTTCCGGGAGTCGTACCCGACGCCCTTTTTGAACACCAGATCGACATGCTCGACGGCAGAAATATCCTTCGCTACATCCCCTGTCACCACCACAAGGTCCGCCTGCTTGCCGGGGGCGATTGTGCCGATGCGGCCATCGCGGCCCAGATATTTTGCCGCATTCTGGGTGTAAATCTGGATGGCCCGGGCCGGCGTGAATCCCGCCTGCACCAGCAGCTCCAGGTTTCGCTGATCGCCAAACCCCGGCAGAATGGCCCCATATCCCGTCGGGTCGCAGCCCGCCATCAGCAGTCCGCCCGCGGCGGCAAACTCCCGCTCAAACTGCATCTCTTTTTTCAACAGCACCGGCCAAAGGGATTGGCTCGCGTGCTCGGCGATCTGCGCCCTTGTCTGCAGCACGCCGGACCACGCCTCTGAAAACATCGGCCCCTGTTCGCGCTCCAAAAACCGCATCGGGGGCAGATTGGGCACAAAGCTCTCAAAAATCGCCAGCGTTGAGGTGACGGCGACGTGCTGCGCCACCAGCGTGTGAATCATCGCCATGACGGCCGCGCTGTTCATATCCAGCTTCGCGGCCATCTCCTGCTCCACGGGACGCTGGTCCGGACATACGCCAGTTTTTTTGCCCGAATAAAACTCGGTGTCGACCAGGATGCCGTGCTCCAGGTTGTCGATGCCCATGTTGGCAGCTTCGGTAAATCCCACAGAACACAGATGGCCCGTCAGTTTCTGGCCGTGAGCATGCGCCGCATCGATAGCGGCTCGCAGCTCCGCCGGCGTAATGTCCATGTATGCCTTCCACGAAGTCGCCCCTTCTTTCGCCCAGTAGTTCACCAGCCGGGTCGCGTCCGCAGTGCCGGAAAGAACATGCATTTGGATGGAAAAAGCTCCGGGACCTTCGAGATAAGGGCCGGTGATATCAAGATCGGGCCCAGGCATCGCTCCAGAATCAATCGCCTGCTTCATGCGCAGGTCAGTATACGTTTCAATGCTACCGGTGGTCCGCGCCGTAGTGACGCCAGCCGCCAGGTACAGGCGCGGCGCCGTTTCGGTGAGTTCTCCCGTCGAAAACGCATGCAATGCCGCGCTGCCAGGCTCGGTGTAGAAGAGATGCTCATGCATGCCGACCAACCCGGGATAGACGGTGTGCCCGTGCAGATCGAGGCTCTTTGCTCCACCTGGAATCTGCGCGGCTGCGCTCGGCCCGACCGAGGCAATTTTGCCGTGGTCCAGCACCACCGTCTGATCCGGCACGGCGGCCGCGCCGGTGCCGTCGATGACTTCCACATGCGTAAGTGCGACCACCGGGCTGGAAACCGATATGTACGGGGACAGCGGACTGGGTGCAGTGGATTGCGCGATGAGATATGTGGGAGCAAACAGCAAACCAACAGCCAGGAGACGCAAGTTTTTCATGGACACCAAGAAATGCTCAAAGCAAAGAAAAGTCAATTAAAATTCGAGTTCTGCCGCAGAGTGCAGGACCTGAAGCGATTCCAAAATCACTGTCTCTGAAGCAGTACTTTCCAGCCCCACGCGACTGGCAAGGAGCTTCCGCGCTGAAAGAACTCGATTGGAGCCACTCGCATTCCGTTTGTCCTGGCGCTCAAATCGTTCTATTGTTGATGTTTTCAAGAAAAGTCCGAAGATCTTTCCCGCGAAAAGAGACCCCTTCTCATGAAGCCTCTGCTCGGTGCACTTTCCGCGATAGCCGTCGCCGCTCCCGTCCTCCTCGCTGGATGCGCGTCTTCCAGGCAAAAACTCCACTACCCAGTCGCCCACAAAGACAACATCGTCACCAGCTACTTCGGCACCAGGGTTCCCGAGCCCTATCAATGGATGGACGACCTCACCAGCCCCCAGCTCCACCAATGGGTCGCGGCGGAAAACAAGGTCACCATGGGATACGTCGCCAGAATCCCCATCCGCGGCTGGATCGACCATCGCCTCAACCAACTCTGGAACTACGCCAGACAAGACTCCCCCAGCCAGCTCCAGAACGGCACGCTTTTCTTCCGGCGCAACTCCGGCATGCAGAACCAGAGCGTCGTCTACGTCCAGGACTCATCCTCTGCAACGCCCCGTGCGCTGCTCGACCCCAACCGTCTCTCGCCCGACGGTTCCATCGCCCTCGCCGCAACAGCCCCCTCGCCCGACGGCAAATACCTCGCCTATGCACTCTCCAAGGGGGGTTCTGACTGGCGAACCATCCATGTCCTCGACGTCGCAACCGGCAAGCCCAGCTCCGATGTCGTCCAATGGGTCAAGTTCTCCGGCATCTCCTGGACCCACGACGGAAAAGGCTTCTTCTACTCCCGCTATCCCCAGCCGCCCGCCGGCGAAAGCGAAATCAGCCAGGTCATCCGCGACCAGAAGCTCTGCTACCACGCCCTCGGCACGCCCCAGTCGCAGGACAAGCTCATCTACGCCCGTCCTGACCTGCCGCAGGCCAGCATCGGCGGCGCCGTCAGTGAAGACGGCCACTATCTCTTTATCTATCTCAACAACAAGTCCATCAGTAACAATGAGCTCTTCTACGCGGACCTCGGCAAGCCGGATTACCCCAGTCTCAACCTCAGCGTCCGTCCGCTCTACACTAAAAACGACGCCGCCTATAGCCCCATCGGCCACATCGGCAGCACCCTCTACCTCCAGACCACCCTCGACGCGCCACGCGGCAAGGTAGTAGCCGCAAAATTCAACGATCCCGACCCGGCACACTGGCGCACTGTCATCCCTCAGGCCGAAGGCGTACTCGCCCGCGCATCCCTCGCCGACGGGAAAATCCTCGCCAACTATCAGGACGTAGCCGTCAGCCGTCTCAGCCTCTACAGCACCTCCGGCAAGCTCCTTCAGGCCTTGCCCCTGCC
>JAJXUS010000075.1 GCA_021782675.1 Acidobacteriota bacterium | reverse complement strand
GCCGCTGCGCGTACTCTTGCGCCTGGCGGGCCATACTCGCGCGCAATTGCGGCGATGCCAGCAGCAGACCCACGGCCTGCGAAAACTCCTCCTGAGAACGCGTCACCAGTCCCGTGCGGCCATCTTCGACCGTGCATTGCGGGCCGCCCACATCGGTCACGACCGCCGGTACGCCAGACGCCAGGGCTTCCAGCACGACCAGCCCATACGTGTCCGTCCGGGATGGAAAGGCGAAGACGTCCATATTGGCAAACGCCCGCGCCAGCTCTGCGCCGCGCAGCACCCCGTGGAAACGCGCGTGACGAAGATTTGCCCGCAGCCACGCCATCTCCGGGCCATCGCCCACGATCGACAGGCAAAAATTTTTGTGACCGGCGGCAAGCAGCGCAGCCTCCATCCGCGCCAGCTCGCGGACGCTCTTTTCTGGCGCCAGCCGGCCAGCGTAGCCGATGGTCAGGCAATTGTCAGGGCGATCTCGCCTGCCGGGATGGAACAACCCGAGATCGACGCCGTGCGGGAGGATACGGCACGGATTGCCACCGGCCGACACCTCCGCCATCAGGTCAGGATTCGGCACAAAGATGAGTTTCGGCAGGCGGTAATAGCGGGCGACGGCCCATCGGCTGAGCTTCACAGAAAGGGCGGCCGCCCGTTTCCGCGGCACCGAGGGGAGCCAGGACAGGACACGCGCCGTGCGCAGACCGGCGTAACGCGGCAGATCGGTCTGCCAGAATGCCAGCAGAGGAAGCCTTAGCTTGTGGGCCACCATCGCGCCCAGGATGCCGGCATCTCCGGGTCCGGTTATCTGGATGAAGTCAGCGCGAAACTCCCGCACCCTGTCCACGGCCTGCTGCAGATGACGCGAAAACAGCAGATCGAAATGGTGGGCGTCATCGAGGGCAAAGCTGGCGGCGCTGCGCGGAAGCGCCAATCGCGCCACCGGACTGTCCGGCTCCGCAGCAAGCCGCGCAGAACGTTCGCCGCCTGCATAAATGACCAGCCAGGGAATTGCATGCCGCCCCGCGTACCGTTCGAATTCCCGGGCGAAGATCGAAACCCCATCCGCCTGTCCGAAAGAGTCCGGAAAGAATGCGACCCGCGGAGAGGCCATCACTGCAGAACGCGCGACGGGTCGGCTCGCAAAAGGGAAACATCAATATCTGCGGACAAGAACTGACGCAGGACGCGCTGCAGCGTCACGTTCTCCACCATTCCAAAAATACGAAAGCAGCGCTCGATCAGCGCGGGTGGCGCAGTCCACATGGCGGACAGTGGTTCACAACAGGCACCCATCGGCCCGGGATGAAACACTCGATCGTCCCAGCGCTGTGTCCCCGCCGGAAAATCCGGATATTCGCGGATCACATCGAGCAGTCCCTGAATGATGCGCACGCAGGTAGGCTCCTGATACTGCGGCATGAAGAGCACAAAGCTCTGCTGCTCTACCCGGATTTCACGCACGAATTCGGCGAAGCTCTGCGCATTGGTCAGATTCAGCGTGGCGCTGGGCTCGCAGCCGTGCCGGTCGCCGCCGGAGATCATCGGCTTGCCCCATCGCCGGGCAAGCTGCGCGGCTTTGCGATTCTCCTTCCACGACCGCAGACCATTCAGTTCAAAGGCGTGCAGGAAGGAATGATTCTGCTCAAGAAATGCCTGCACGGCCACTTCATGCCGCGCATCGCCAGTCCGCGTCTGGTCCCAGTACGGATGGTTAAACACCACCAGGACATCGGCCAGAGCATGCAGAATCGCCAGCAGTTCCGTGACGGGGACGCCTGAGCCATGCGCACGATACTGCTCGAAAATCTCCGCAATCTCCTGAGATTGTGCAGGGGGCAGATTGTGGACACCCAGGTGAAAATAAGTCTTCCCGAAGGGAACGCTCCACTCGAGCGAGATGGGAAACTCCTGCATATGCGCGCTGGCGCGCAGGAACAGAGGCGCCTGGATCGAGTCGTGGTCGGTCAGAGAGACCAGACCGTGCAGCCCAAGCCCATCTTCAATCTGGCCGCGTTCTACCTCCAGCGCCCGTTGCGGACTGAGGGGCGGCGTCCAGTAAGCGGCGTGGAAGTCAACCGGGATGCGCGCTGTCTCACACTTGCTGCGAAGCATTCCGCGCAGTACCGGCCACTTCTCCGCGAAGTCGGGTATAAAACCGAGAGTCTCTCGTGAGCAGTTCGTGTGACTGTGGATAGAAGCAGCGGACTGGAAGTTCTGAACACACTCGCGGTCTTCCCAAAAACAGGCAAATCCGGAACTTCGCAATGGTGCGAAACCTCTGATTCGTTGGCTGCCGGAAGGCCGTGCGCGCGGTGCGCCTGTGGTCAACCAAAAGTGAATAACTGAGCCTTGGACGGGGGACAGACAAAAGCGTTAGCCGTGTTCCCGTCAAAGAACCCTGCCCAGCATTTATAAGCCATCGGGCCCGGAACTGGCGACTGGAATTACAAAATATATCGGGACAGGTCGTTGTCTTTTACGATCGAGGCGACCATCTGGCGTACATATTCGGCATCCACGCGGATTACCTTTTCCGTTTTGCCCTCAGCGGCCCGTTCTGCAAATGGGATCGCCGACTTGATGGCCGGCTCGGCTGGCCGGTCGGGGCCTTCGCCGCTGGCGGCCAGCGCGATGGCGACACCACCGTTTCTGGCCAGATCCGGAGCTTCAAAACTGATCTCGTCCAGTACTCGCTCCAGAATCGTATGCAGCCGTCGCGCGCCAATATTCTCCGTCGACTCGTTCACCCGAAACGCGAACTGAGCGATCTCCGCCAGTGCCTCCGGCGAGAACTCCAGCTTCAGACCTTCCGTCTCCAGCAGCGCGGTAGATTGCTTCACCAGAGAGGATTTTGGTTCCGTCAAAATGCGGATGAAGTCCTCAACCGTCAGCGACTGCAGCTCCACGCGAATGGGAAAGCGCCCCTGCAGCTCCGGAATCAGATCGCTGGGCTTCGAAACATGAAACGCCCCCGCCGCAATGAACAGGATGTGATCGGTTGAGACCATCCCGTATCGCGTGTTGACGGTGGTGCCTTCAACGATGGGAAGGATGTCGCGCTGCACGCCCTCGCGTGAAATATCCGGGCCGTGGCCGCCCTCGCGGCCGGCAATCTTGTCGATCTCATCGAGAAAGACAATCCCGGAGTTCTCGACGCGCTCCACCGCCGTGCGCGTCACCTGGTCCATGTCGATCAGCCGTTGCTCTTCTTCCTGGACCAGATACTCGAACGCTTCGGAGACCTTCATTTTGCGCTTCTTCGTGCGCTGGCCAAAAAGGCCGGGCAGGACATCTTTTAGATTGATGTCCATCTCTTCCATCCCCTGATTGGAGATGATCTCGAACGACGGCGTATTGCGCTCGCGTACGTCGATCTCCACGGTGCGGTCGTCCAGCTTACCTTCGCGGAACTGCTGGCGTAGCTTTTCGCGTGTGCGCTGGTAGGAATCCACCGGCGCGCTGGCAGCGGGCGCGGGAAAGGCGATGGTATTGTCGCTCAATTCCACCGGCTGTGGCGGCGGAGCGGGCGCCGGAGCGCCGCCGGCGGGCGGCAGCAGCACATCCAGCAGCCGGTCTTCCGCATTCAGCTCCGCTTTGTCCTCCACCTCTTCGAGCTTTTCTTCGCGCAGCATGTCGATGGCGATCTCGACCAGGTCGCGGATCATGGATTCTACGTCGCGGCCGACGTAGCCGACCTCGGTGAATTTCGAGGCCTCCACCTTCAGAAATGGAGAATTCGTCAGCTTTGCCAGACGCCGGGCGATTTCGGTTTTGCCGACGCCGGTGGGCCCGATCATGACGATGTTCTTGGGCATGATGTCGTCGGCCAGTTCAGGCGCCAGCTTCTGGCGGCGCATGCGGTTGCGCAGTGCAATGGCGACGGCACGCTTGGCGGCATGCTGCCCGACAACGTATTTATCAAGCTCCGCGACGATTTGCCGCGGCGTCATCTCGTCCAGCGAAAGCTGCTGATCTTCTTCAGTTCCAGGGAGAAAAATGGCCATGATGACTCCTTGCGCGGGCATGCGCCCGGCGGGCCGTTACAGTTCTTCGATCGTGATCTGGTCGTTGGTATAAATGCAGATCTGGCCGGCGATCTTCAGCGCCTTTTCGGCGATCTCCCGGGCACCCAGTTCGGTGTTCTGCATCAGCGCGCGGGCCGCGGCAAGCGCAAAGGAGCCGCCGCTGCCAATGGCCGTGATGCCTTCGTCCGGTTCGATCACGTCTCCGGAACCGCTGAGCAAGTACGTCTGCTGCAGATCGGCCACCACCAGCAAAGCTTCCAGGTTGCGCAGCATCTTGTCCGTGCGCCAGTCCTTGGCCAGCTCCACAGCCGCGCGGCCCAGGTTGCCCGCATACTGCTCCAGCTTGCTTTCAAAGCGGCCGAAAAGGTTGAACGCGTCGGCGGTGGACCCTGCAAACCCTGCCAGGACCTTTTCCTGATAGAGCCGGCGAATCTTTTTGGCCGAGTGCTTGATGACGCTGTCGCCCAGCGTGACCTGTCCATCGGCAGCCATCACAACCCGGCCGTTTCGCCGGACGCAGACCACGGTGGTGGAGCGGATGCGGTTGGGGCGGGGAGAGTCGCTGCTTCGAGAAGCGGAGTGCTGGGCAGCCGGTGCGCCGGCTGGAGCCGTTCGAGGTTCGTTCATCGTCTGGTTTTATTATATGGCGACCCCGCCATTTTCGGACTACACGAGCCCGTCTCCTTCAGCTATCCTTCCAAGTAGATCGACACCTTCAACGCATATGACTCTCTGGGTAATGCCTCGCGTTCCCTTGCTTGCAGCCGTCGCCACCGTGGCCGCAGCCGGTACTGTCACGGCAATCTGGTGGAAGATTTCGCATCGCAAGTCCGCGGATGAACTGGAGCGCGAACGCCGCGAACACCTGGTACGCCATGGGCGGATCATCGACGCAACAATTCTGGACTGGACCGAGCAGCCGGAAGAAAGCGCTCCGCACGCCCTGCTCTATCGCTATGACATTGGCGGCGTCACCTATGAATGCGCCCAGGATATCTCGTACTTCCGCGAGAAGCTGAAGATCGATACCTCCTGCCTGGGCATGCCGGCCTCCGTGCGTTACGACTCCAAAAATCCCGCCAACAGTATCATCCACGCCGAGTCGTGGAGCGGACTGCGCCAGTACGGCCCAAGAACGTAAGAAGCAGACTCCCTTCGGGAGTGACAGAAAGAAAAGCAAAATCAGGAAGGGTGCGACATCGCACTGGCGGCTGCCTTTGCCGTTCTGGTTATCATTCCCACGGGGAATCTGCTCGTGGTTTGCAGTTGGCTGTGAGACACCTTCGCCGGCACTCGCTGCTCCCTCTCCCGCGGAGACAAAACAAGTCATCCGCCCCTGCCCATCCCGGTTCCTGCTCCTCACCCTTTCCCTGCTTCTGTCGTTTTTTGCGCAGACTGGCCGCCCCCAAGCCGCCGGTGCCGGTGCCGCTGCCGGTGCCCCATTCAAGCCTGCCGTTGGCTTGAGTGGGGAAAACGCCGCGCCGGTCACGACCATCACGCTCGGCCAGTCCATCGTGCCATTGAACGGCCCGTGGAAGTTCCACGTCGGCGACAACCCGCAGTGGGCCGACCCCAACTTCGACGACTCGCAGTGGGAGACAGTGAACCTGACGCCCAAAGCGGGCAGCTTCGATCCCGTATACGGGATTTCTGATTTCGTGCCGGGCTGGACGGCCAAGGGCCACCCGGCTAATGAAACAAAGAAAAGCAAGGACAAACGCAGAAGCAGATTTCCTGCGGAAATGACAGCAAGAAAAGCAAAGGCAAAAGAAACAGCAGATTCCCTGCGGGAATGACAGCAAGAAAAGCAAAGGCAAAAAGCAGATCCCCTTCGGGGATGACAGCAAGAAAAGCAAAGGCAAAAGCAGATCCCCTTCGGGGATGACATCAAAGAAAAGCAAGGACAAACGCAGAAGCCGTTGCCTGCCTTTCTGGTTGTCATTCCCGCAGGGAATCTGCTTATTTTTTTGCTTTTCTTGCCGTCAGATCTCGCAGCTCTCAAACACCGTCAGCACCGACGACTCTCCGAGCCAGTCGCCCAAAGCACGTGCAGCCGGGGCATCCGTGGCGTGCGCCGCACCCGCTGCACAGCCGCGCTACTCCACCGTTACGGACTTCGCCAGATTCCGCGGCTGGTCAACATCGCAGCCCCGCCGCACGGCGATATGGTACGCCAGCAGTTGCAGCGGGACCACCTCGAGCAGCGGCAGCAGCAGCTCCGGCGCATGCGGCACCGGAATGACATGATCGACCAGCTGATGCAGGTGCTCGTCCCCCTCGGTGGCGATGGCGATCACCTTGCCCGCCCGCGCCGTCACTTCCTGAATGTTCGACAGTGCCTTTTCGTAGCGCAGCTTCGACTCCGCACTCGCCGGGTCTTTCGTCGCGATCACCACTACGGGCAAGCTCTCATCGATCAGCGCGTTCGGTCCGTGCTTCATCTCGCCCGCCGGGTAGCCCTCGGCGTGGATGTAGGAAATCTCCTTCAGCTTCAGCGCGCCTTCCAGCGCGATCGGGTAGTGGATGCCGCGCCCCAGAAAAAGAAAATCGCTCGCTGTGGCGTAGATCTTCGCCAGCGCCTCGCACGCCGCCGCGCATTCCTTCAGCAGCAGATCGACCTTCGCCGGAACCTTATTCAGCTCCTCGATCAGCGCCACGCTGCGCGCCTTGTCGATGGCCCCGCGCTGCTGCGCCAGATACAGCGCCAGAATGAACAGCGCCGTCAGTTGCGCGGTAAACGCCTTGGTGGACGCCACGCCAATCTCCGGCCCGGCATGCGTGTAGATCACGCCATCCGCCTCGCGCGCAATCGCCGCGCCCACCACGTTACAAATGGCCAGCGTGCGCGATCCCTTGGCCGCAATCTCACGCTGCGCGGCAATCGTGTCCGCCGTCTCGCCCGACTGCGTAATCAGCAGGCCAATCGACTTGGGGTCGGCGATGGGGTCGCGGTAGCGGTACTCGCTCGCGTAGTCCACCTCCACCGGCATCCGCGCCAGGCTTTCGATCATGTACTTCCCGGTCAGTCCTGCGTGCCAGCTTGTCCCGCAGGCGGCAATGTTGATGCGTGTTGCGTCGCGAAACTCCGCCGGCGGAATGTGCATCTCGTCCAGAAACACCTGCCCGCTTTCCACCGATACGCGGCCCAGCGTGGTGTCGCGGATGGCGCGGCCCTGCTCGTAAATCTCTTTGAGCATGAAGTGCTTGTAGCCACCCTTCTCCGCCTGAATCGGGTCCCACCGGATCGTCTGCGCCTCGCGCGTCACCGGCTGGCCGTCGAAGTCGGTCAGCATGACGCCGTCGGGCGTCAAGACGGCCATATCCCCGTCCGCCAGAAAATATAGATTGCGGGTGTGGTGCAGAATCCCCGGAACGTCCGACGCCATAAAGTACTCGCCATCGCCCAGCCCGATCACCGCCGGGGGGCCCATGCGCGCCGCGACAATGCGCTGCGGATAGTCCGCCGACACCACGCCGATGGCAAACGCGCCCGTCAGTTGCCGCACCCCGCGCCGAACGGCGTCCTCCAGCGCCAGCTCCTGGCCAGTTTTGCGTCCCCCGGCCAGCTCGGCCTCAATCAGGTGCGCGATCACTTCTGTATCTGTCTCGGTTACAAAATTGTGGCCATCGGCCTGCAGCCGGTGCTTCAGCTCCAGGTAGTTTTCGACGATGCCGTTGTGCACCACCACCAGACGGCCGGTGCAGTCGCGGTGCGGATGGGCATTCTCTTCCGTGGGCCGGCCGTGCGTGGCCCAGCGCGTGTGCCCAATGCCGTAGGTACCGGTCAGCGGATGCGCCGCCAGCTCCTGCTCCAGATTTTTCAGTTTGCCGGCCGCGCGCCGCAGCTCCAGACCGTTCTGCCCGCCCGCCAGCGCAATGCCGGCCGAGTCATAGCCGCGATATTCCAGACGTCGAAGACCTTCCAGAATCACCGGAAGCGGGTCTTTGGACCCGACGTACCCAACAATGCCACACATGGTGCTGTGATTGTACGTGGCAGCGCCAGATTCCCGACAGACTTCTTCGCGCCGCGCAGTCTGTCATCCCCGAGTTTTTGCTGTTCTTGTTGTCATTCCCGCAGGGAATCTGCTTCTTCCTGCTGCCGTTGCCTTTCTTGTTGTCATTCCCGCAGGGAATCTGCTTCCTCCTGCGCGACGGTTACGCGACTACGGGGATGGCGGCGCCG
>JAJXUS010000074.1:1342-8232 GCA_021782675.1 Acidobacteriota bacterium | reverse complement strand
CGCAGCGTTACGTTCAGCGAGCGGATGCCGCCACCGACCGGCGTTGTCAGCGGTCCTTTAATGGAGACGCGCAGATCGCGCGCCGCATTCACGGTATCGTCCGGCAGCCAGTTCTGATATTTCTGAAACGCCTTTTCTCCGGCAAATATCTCAAACCACTTCACCGATCGCTTGCCGCCATAGGCTTTGCTTACCGCCGCATCAAAAACCCGCTGCGAGGCGCGCCAGATGTCGCGGCCGGTGCCGTCGCCTTCAATGTAAGGGATGATGGGGTGGTCTGGAACCTGGTATTTTCCATTGGCGTACTGGATGGGCTGCCCGTCTTTCGGCAGCGCGGAGCCGTTGTAGCTTTCCTGCATCGACTGCTCTCTCCCGTTGCAAAGCGTAATGACCGACTTCTCAGGCTATCAACAGTTGCCAGCAAGCGGCAAAGGAGGCTGAGGTCTATGATGAAGACAGCCGTGATGATTCCTCGATCCCTCCGCCCTGTTCGCATCAGGCTGGCAGTGTGGGCTGGCACACTTCTGGCCACGGTCGTCCTTCCGGCAATTTGCCTGGCCCAGTACGGCGGCGCCCGCAACGCCTCGATGGGCAACGTGCAGCGTGGCTTGCCGTCGTATCTGCAGCATGCCGGCATTGACCAGAACCTGAACCGGCAGCTTCCCCTCTCCGCTCCGTTTGTAAACTCGGCCGGAAAGCCGGTGCGGCTGGGTGAGTATTTTGGCAAACGTCCCGTGCTGCTGGCGGAGGTGTATTACAGTTGCGGCCTGCTGTGCCCGCAGGTGATGCACGGTGCTGCCGAGGCGCTGAGCCAGACCGGCCTGAAAGCGGGTAAAGACTACGAAGTCGTCATCACGAGCTTCGATCCCGCGGACACGCCGCAACAAGGCGCCGCCGAGAAGCAGCGGTTCCTGCAGTGGCTTGGCGACCCTGGCGCAGCGAACGGCGTGCATTTTCTCACCGCGGCGCAGCCTTCCATCGATGCACTGTCGCAGGCCACGGGTTTTCACTACGTTCGCATCAAGGGGCCGGACGGCAAGCTAAACCAGTTCGCGCATTCCAGCATCATCATGGTGGCGACGCCCGACGGCAGGTTGTCCAAATATTTCTCTGGGATTGAATATCAGCCGCGCGATCTGCGGCTGGCAATGGTCGATGCCTCCAATCATCGCATCGGATCGGTCAGCGATCTGTTTCTGCTCTACTGCTGCAGCTATAACCCCTCGGCGGGCCGCTACACCGTCTCCATTCTGCGGGTGCTGAGCCTGGCGGCGATTGTGATGCTGATCATCGTCGGCGGCATCCTGTTTCTGCTGACGCGCAAGCCGAAGGGACGGAATTTTCCGCCGCCGTCTGCAACCGCCGTTTAAGGCAGCTCGTCTTCATCCAGACATCGCACGCACGCCAGAGCTGTACCCAACCGGCTTTGGCGGCCGGTCTCTGTAATGACCCATGGACGCAGCTCCCACGGCGGATTATGCCGGACATGCTGGGAGTGCCCGCACGCCAGCTCAGCCACCCAGTAGCCATCTTCATCCTGGTGAAAACCTGTAATCGGGCGCCGGATTCCCTGCTCCATAGGCGCGATCCTACTTTGGTGAGGGCGCAGGCTTACTGTCGTCGCGCCTGTGGAACAGCTTGCGGGAGACGTCAGGCCAGAACTCGACACCCAGCGCGCCCAGCGCGCCTTCCGCAGTGACCGTAAGCGCGCCATCGACAGTGAGCTCAAGCCCGCGATCCTCAGGCGGATAGTAAAGATTCGAGATGCCCCCGGAGATGAAGTTGCCGGCAACGTTCGAGTAGTTCGGCCCCCAGGAGCCGTTGTCGTTCTTCGTCCACACAGTGGTGGAGATGGAATATAGAATTCGCCGCCTGACGGAACCATGTCCCATGCGGAAATAGCGTGGATCCTGGCGCAGCAGTACGGGCAGGACGGCATTGCCCCAGAAGACTCCGTCGGCGCTGTCTGCATAGGCGGCACCGTAACGCTTACTGTAGCCGGCAAAGCCTTGCCCGTAGCCGGCGTGATTGTTGGTTGCCTGACCAATGCCAGCCAGCAGGCCGGCCGCGACGAACTCAAAAGGATCGATGGCGCTGCGATAGGCCAGATGAAACTTCTGACCCGGGGACAGGGGGGCTGCGTCCTGGACGTCCGTCGTGTTGAAGTTGGGAATAACCCCGAGGATGCGTTGCTTCTCCTGCTGGCGTAACTGCTCCTCTGCCTTTTCGCGTTGCGCTCTCCGTGCAGCCTCGTCTTTCTTCTTTTTCGCGGCGGAGGTATCAGATGCCTGTGCGGGAGGGGCTGTTGTCTGGGCCGCGGCTGGCGCTTCCGGCGGCGGTGTGGCGCTTTGCGCCGTGGCAGACGCTGCAAACAGAGCGGCGGAAGCGAGCAATACTATCGTGAGGCTCGACCGAAATCCGGTGGAGATCCTTCGCGTGGCAATGGTCGAGCAGGCACTACGAAGAATCAGCAAAGGGGCTCCAGAGTACAGGGTACGAGTCTAATAACCTCTAGATGAAAAAATGGTTGCGCAGGTCTCAGGATTTTTACGAGCGCGTGTCCCATTCGGCAAAGCAAAGGGCATGGCGCTTGGCCATGCCCAGTCATTCCTGCAGCTCTCAGTCCTCTAAAACTTATTCCATAGAAACTGGTTATAGACGTCGTGGTGGTACTGCACCTCCGGCGGTTTGACGAAAGTGCCGAGCAGCCGCGGACAGCGGTCTGCCGACGCCTGCTTCAGGTCTGCGTAGCGGCCCTTTACGTCGGCTCCCAGCAGTGTTGTGGTCCATTCGGACGCCCGGAAGTTCTCAATCGCCGTGTAGACATTGTCGGGGAGATAGCGCTGCGCCTGACGCAGGTTCTTGATCTTGGACGTTGCGCCCTGCAGGCCGGAACGGAAGATCGAGTACAGGACCAGGTACGGATTGGCATCGGGGCTCACCGAGCGAACCTCAATGCGCGAGCTCTTCTCATTGCCGATCGGCACGCGCACCATGGAGCCGCGGTCGGTGGCCGAGCTCTTGATCTGATTCGGCGCTTCAAAGTGCGGATCCAGCCGCCGGTACGCGTTGACGCTCGCGTTCAGCAGCAGGCAAATGTCATTCCCGTGGGTCAGAATCCGGTCGCTGAAGGACCAGGCAAATTTGCTCAGCTTCTCCTCGCCTTTGGGATCCCAGAAGAGATTTTTGCCCTTTTGACTAATCGAGATGTTGGTGTGCATGCCGCTGCCGTTGACGCCAACGACCGGCTTGGGCAGAAACGACGCGGTCAGCCCCATCTTGCGCGCGACCTGACGGCAGATCAGTTTGTAAAGCTGTATCTGATCCGCGGCAGCAACCACCTCGCCGTAGCTGTAGTTGATCTCAAACTGCGAGGGCGCAACTTCAGGATGGTCCTTCTCATTTTCAAAGCCCATCGCACGCTGCACTTCCGCCGTGGTGTCGATAAAGCTGCGCAGCGGATCGCCCGGCAGCGAGTGATAGTAGCCGCCGGTATTTACATACTCGAAGGCGCCCGTGTCAGCGTAGCGCTGCTCGGCGTCTACGCCGGCAAACAGAAAGCCCTCAATCTCATTGGCTGCGTTCAGCGTGTAGCCATTCTTTTGAAACTGCTCCGCCGCGAACTGCTTCAACACACTGCGGATGTCGGCGGAATAGAGCGAGCCATTCTTGTCGATGACTTCGCCGAAGACCAGCACCTTGCCGGCGCCGAAGATGTCTGCCGGGGCCCAATAGAACGCCGACCAGTCGATGCCGAGCCGCAGGTCGCTCTCGCGCTGCGCCGTAAAGCCTCGAATCGACGAGCCATCGAACGTCAGATTGTCCCAGCTTTTTACCAGGAACTTCTTGTCGTAATCGAGCATGTGCAGACGGCCTTCCAGGTCGCTGAACAGCACCGTGACTGCCTTGATGCGAGGCTCGTCCTGCAGGTATTTCAGACGCTCTTCCTGAATCTTGTCGGGAGAAACCCGGCTCTTGCGCTGCTCCTTGGCCTGCAGGTTTAACTGCTCAAGCTCGTCGTATGAGAGCGAGAGAAATTCGCGTAGTTCGGTCGGCATGGATCTCCTTAAACGTTGCATTCCGCCCGGCTGCGCCAGGCCGCAAACTGCGTGGAAATGACTTGAGGCTGAGAATGACGCGCTGACCAAACCTTACGTGATCCGTAGCGGCCGGGTAAATACGCATTAAATTCGTTTATCGCACGCATAGGGTTCTTTTATAGAACGGCTTACGGAATGACGGACAGCGAGACCGGCCCGGTAGGATCGGGCCCGGTCGCGCCGGAGGTCACCGCGTCGAGCTTGCCGGCCGTCGTGGTATCGAAGCTGAACACCTGCAGGTCAGGATTACCCCCCTGGTTGATCACCAGCAGGTAAGCGCCAGTTGCATCCAGCGACATCTGAACGGGCTTTATACCGGCGGTGAACGTGGAGATTGAAAGCGGCGTCAAAGCGCCGCCGCTGCCCAGGCTATAACCGGTGATGACACCAGCGCCGCCGTTGGCGACGTACACGTACTTGTTGGTCGAGTCGACCACGATCGATGCCGGCCCTAGCTGCGTGGTGAACGGCGAACCCGAGATTTCCGTAAGCGCTCCGGCAGTGCCGATCGTAAACACCCGGACGCCCGATCCCGCTTCGCCGACAAAAAGATAGGCGGATTGATTATCGGCGGCAATCGCGTTGTCCGCGGAGGCGCCATTCTGCCGCGTTGCGAAATGCAGGTGGTTCGAAAGCACTCCCGTGCTGGGGTCGAAGGCGAAACTATCCATTCCACCGAGGCCAAGCCCCACGTACACAGCCTGACCGTTAGGGGTGACATAGATTTGGGTGGGCGCCCCGGAGCTGAGAGGAATGGTTCCCTGCCCGGTCTGCTGCAGCGCGCCGGTGACGGTGTTGATTTGGAACACGAGGAGCTGCGAAGAGCTGGAAGACACCATGAACAGCCAGTTTCCCGTCGGGTCGATGGTCATATAGGTGGGCAGCAGAGTGCTGGTGACCGCGCTGCCGCCGTTTCCCAGGGTCAGCGCACCCGTGGAGGAGACGCCGTATACGAAGACGGAGCCGCCGACGGTGGCCACGTACAGCAGATTTCCTCTGGGCGAGCCGGCGATTGCGCTCGGCGGCGTTCCAAGATTCGTCGAAGTTCCGCTCAGCGTGGTGAACGTCTTTGCCAGCGGATAGGTCACCAGCGTGCCAGTGGTCGCATTTGCGACGAATGCCAGAGACGCCGGCGTTGTCCCTCCGCCACCACCGGAGCAGCTATTGGTCTCCTGACAAACGGGAACAAAAAATTTTCCGGAGCCACATGCTGTAAGGCCGAAAACCAGGAAGAATGCGAGCGCAACGGGCGTACGCCGCAGGGGCGCAAAACGTGAAGTCAGATTCATGATCAAGCCGCAACCACGAGTTTACGCCAGCGGTATCGGCCGCAGCACGCTGCTAGCGCGCGGCCACGCTTCCCGCATTCGGATTTCCCGGCTGGCCGGCGGCCAGGTGGAAAGCGACCTCCTGATGCGAAGAACCGGAAGATGTGGCCACCAGCGTCGCGCCGGATTCCAGAACGGAGAGCGACTGCGGCGAGGCGTCGACCGGAACCTTCGCCTGCGCCACGAGCGTCAGGCGGCCGGAGCTGGCGTCTGCGCTGTACCCTGCGATGATGCCACTCGCTCCGTAAGCCACATAGAGAGCTCCCGGCGCGGTTGCCAGGGATGTGGGTGATCCCGTGGGGCCTGCAAAGGGCGAACCGGCGACTTCCGCCAGTGAGCCATCCGCCCGAACCTTGAAGCCGCGAATGCCCACTCCGGACTCGGCGACGTACAGCATTTGCCCATTGCCGGAGACGGCCAGCGAGGTATCGGCCGCCCGGGTGGATGTGGGGGCCACTTGGAACACCGGCGTCATCTGCGCAGGGTTCGCATTGACGCGAACGACCCGCACGCCAGCCGATCCAACAGCCAGAAACAGGAGGCGTCCATCCGGAGAGATGGCCAGATCGCTGGCGGAGCCGGATGCCAGCGGCACAGAAGTGCCCGCCGGTGTCAGCACTCCATTGCCAGCAACGGAAAACATCTGGAGAGACGCGGGATTCTTTACGACAGCGAAGAGGTGCTGGCCGGCCGGGTCTGTAAGCAGCGCGCTGACGCCCGCGTCGCTGGTGGCCGCGGCAGAAGCCGCCCGCCAACTGCCATCCGCAGCGATGGATCCGGGCACGATCTTCCCGTCTGCCGTAGCCACGAACAAGAGTTTGGCATTCGGGGTAGCAGCAACCGCAACCGCGCCTGCGGGGACAGCGGGAGCCGCAACCGGCGTGACATTTCCCTGACGGATAGAGTAGGCCGACAGAACGCCGGTGCGCGCGCCGCTGACATAGACGTAGGATGGAGTGACACCGCCGCCCGAGCCGGTGCCTGTCCCTGTTCCTGTTCCTGTCCCTGTTCCTGTCCCTGTTCCTGTTCCTGTTCCTGTCCCTGTTCCTGTACCCGTTCCCGTCCCAGTACCAGTTCCCGTCCCAGTACCAGTTCCCGTCCCGCTTGTTCCTGTCGTACTCGCACAGGTGTTGTACTCCTGGCACACCGGGACAAAGAAACCGCCGCATCCGTTGACGAGGGGGACTGCAACGAGGAGCAAAGCAAACGAACCGATTCTGGCTGGGCTACTTAAGCGGGTGAAATCCATACCCCTAAAGTGTAGCGCCGAAGGCGGCGATGGTGGGGCTAAAGCCCGTCATTCAATGTCTTCCCCGGGTTGCCTGCCTGATGGCGGGACGGGAGGGAAAAAGCAGATTCCCTGCGGGAATGAAAGAAAGAAAGGCAACAGCAAAGGCAACGGCGAAGGCGTGAAGGCTGCGGGTCAGTTGGGCTTTTGCCGCGGCGTGCGGCGGAAGCGCTC
>JAJXUS010000074.1:0-1332 GCA_021782675.1 Acidobacteriota bacterium | reverse complement strand
GTCAATGGCCTTGCGGCCGGCAAAACCGGCGTCCATGGTGTGCCAATGCGTGATTTCGGCCTCGCCCATCTTCCAGCAGAGCAAAACGATCTCCTCGCCCAGGCGGCAGGGAAAATCCAGCAAGCCATTATCGAGGTCCTTGAGCTGGACGCCAATGGCATCGATCTCCGCAATCGCGTCCTTGACGCGCTGCACAGCGTGTTCCTGCTCCGCGCGCTGGCGGGCGATCTTTTCAATGCTGATCAGCGTGCCGCCGTTCAGAAAGATGCGCTGATTCAACTGCTGTAGCGCCAGGGCGTTTTCTTCCGCCTTCCGCTTCCATTGGATGGCGTTCTTCAAGAGCGAATCCAGGACCGGAACCAGCGTCTGGGCTTCTTCCAGCGAAAATGTCTTCATCGGCATTACCCCTGAATCTCCAGCATACGATCCAGCGCCACCCTCGCCCAGTGCTTGACGGGGTCCGCCACCTGGATGCGGTTCACCACCCGGCCCTCCACCAGATTTTCCAGCGCCCAGGCCAGATGCTGCGGCGAGATGCGGAACATCGTCGTGCACAGGCAGCCCGAGTCATCGAGCGAGATCACCTTTTTTCCGAGAGGCGCAAAGCGCCTGGCCATGCGATTCACCAGATGGATCTCCGTACCGACAGCGAAACTGGTTCCGGCGGGCGCGTCTTCGATCAGGCGGATCAGGCGCTCGGTCGAACCGATCGCATCGGCCTTCTGGCACAGCTCCAACCGGCACTCCGGGTGAACGATCACCTGGATGCCCGGGTATTTGGCGCGAACGGTGTCAGCATGTTCCGGCAGAAAGCGCTGATGCACCGAGCAGTGACCCTTCCACAGGATGACGCGCGCCGCGGCCAGCCGGGCCGGCGTCAGACCGCCGTTGATCTGGTACGGGTCCCACACCACCACCTCATTCAGCGGAATGCCCATGGCAACAGCGGTGTTGCGGCCGAGGTGCTGATCCGGCAGAAACAGGATGCGCTTTCCGCGCGCAAACGACCACTCAAACGCAGCCCGGGCGTTGGAAGACGTGCAGACCAGACCGCCGCGCTCGCCGCAAAAGGCTTTGATGGCTGCCGTGGAATTCATATAAGTCAGCGGAATCAGTCCGCCGCTGGGCGCATCGGTCAGCTTGGCGGCCTGCAGCCGCGCCCAGCACTCTTCCACCTGCGCGATGTCCGCCATATCGGCCATGGAACAGCCGGCGTTCAGGTCCGGCAGAATCACCTGCTGATACGGGCGCGCCAGAATGTCGGCGCTCTCCGCCATAAAATGCACGCCACAAAAAATGATGTATCGGCCGCTGGACTCGGCGGCGATCTTC
>JAJXUS010000073.1 GCA_021782675.1 Acidobacteriota bacterium | reverse complement strand
TGGCTGGATCATATGGAATTGGGCTATAACTACCGATTGTCGGAGATGGCCTGCGCCCTGGGTCGTGTGCAGTTGGGCCGCCTTGACCAGATGCTTGCCCTGCGGGAAGCCGCGGCGCGGCGCTACGATACTTTGCTGGCCTCAGTTCCCGGCCTCGAGCGGCCTGCACTTGTGCTGCCACGGCGCGTGATCAGTTGGTTTGTCTACGCAGTCCGCCTGCCGCAGCATGCGGATCGCAGCCGGGTGCAGTCGAAGCTTGCGGATCGCGGCATTGCCACCGGACGCTATTTCCCTCCCATCCATCTGCAGCCGGCATGGCGCAGGCAGGTAAGCGCCGAAGTATCTCTGCCGGTGACCGAAGCGCTGGCTCCGCGCATGCTCGCGCTGCCGTTCTTCAATCGCATCGAGGAGTGGCAGCAGCGGGAAGTGGCCCACGCGCTCCAGCACGCGCTGCTGGGCGCGGAATAAAACCCAGCATGCGCCGCACCTGGACAACTTCCCTCAAGAGAAGATCTTTTGTCCTTTATCAGGTGGACCACGGTCTCCACCCTAAGGTGGTTCTCCCAGCGGCTATGAACCTGCCATACTCGGGGTCGATTTCCAAAGCACTCCATTCCCCTGGAGAGAGGTCCCCGTGCAACGTACTGCGCTGGTCATGTTCATGGCCCTGGCGGTGCATCTTCCGCTGATGGCCCAGGATGGTTTTCTCGCGCGCTGGCAGCAGCGCGCCACACAGACGCAATTGAAGCAGCCGGCGTGGGCGCCGCCGCTGGTAACGCCTTACGTAGGTCTGATCCAGGTCTACCGGACCGATTTCGCACGGCAGACCGCATCCAATCACGTCCAGACCTGGAGCCTTGGCGGCAGCAAGGGGCTCAACCTTATTCCCGCAGCGAACACCGAACTCGACGTTAACCTTCCGCCCTATCTCGAGCACAGCGCCGCCACAGTGGCCAACGGCGCAGGCGATATGTCGTTTCTTCTCAAGTATCGCTTTTTGGCGCGTGCCGAGAGGCACGGCAATTACGAGGCAAGCGCTTTCATGGCTGCCAGCATTCCCACAGGAAGCTATAAGAACGGCGGCACCGATGCCATGGTTTCTCCTAATCTGGGATTGGGCAAGGGATTTGGGCCGTTCGACGTGCAGACCACAATTGGAGCCGTTCTGCCGGTGCACGACACGGCGACGCTGGGACGCGCCATCGCATGGAACATCGCGGGCCAGGCGCATTTGGTCCGGTACTTCTGGCCTCAAGTCGAGTTCAACTCTACCTACTTCAGAGGCGGCCCGAATGACGGCAAGGTGCAAACCTTTGCCACCCCGGGCATGCTGGTGGCCCGCAAGTTCGGCGGCGTGGAGCAACCCAGCCGCCTGGCGCTGTGCGTGGGCGCGGGGGAGCAGATAGCCACCAGCACGTTCCACACCTACAACCATCAGATCATCGTCACCACGCGGCTGCTCTTTTAGGCTGCTCTGTACATTCCGGCACCCGGCCGCTTGTACTCGTAGCGGATACTGCTCCAGTTAACTCTTGGGGCTCATTTTGTACGGGATACCGAACCTGCCAATCTGGATGAGGCCGCCGCTTTGTGGCGGCCAGATCTGGATGCTCTCCACCGGACCCCGGCCCGGGATTCTCTTAGCCTTGGCCGTGCCCGCCAGTTTTCCAGTAGCCGCGACATTGAAGTGGACGTTGAGCACATCTTCGGCGCCCGCGCGGGTCCAGCCCATGAGGTAATCTCCCGGCTGCAAAACAAAGCTCGCGAAGTGCATGGGCGCTTGCACCAGCAGGTAGTGGGAGTACTTGCCATCCGCCGAGTAGCCTGCCGTCAGCAGCACAACCCCGGCGATAAACTGGCCACGGTCATTCACGATTCCTGATGCGGTTCGCATCTCTGTTTCAATGTGCTCGTTGAGCACCGGCGCCCGCGAGGGCAGCACAGATGCCAGTTCGGAGTCACTGGCTTGACGCCATGCCGGCCGCTGCGCGCAGGCGGCCACAGCCAGGAAGAGCGAAAGAATCCCACACAAGGCTGCGCT
This sequence comes from Acidobacteriota bacterium, assembly GCA_021782675.1. GTDB lineage: Bacteria > Acidobacteriota > Terriglobia > Terriglobales > Acidobacteriaceae > JAKAUB01. The sequence continues at coordinate 6,205 of JAJXUS010000073.1, read as the reverse complement.
CTTCATTGTTCGCTCTCCGAGGTCTTCGGCTTGTCCAATGGGTCAAGCGCAACAATGCCGCGCCGGATGGCCGCAGTTGCTGCCTGCGTTCGGTCGGTGACCCCCAATTTAGCCAGCAGGTTGTTCACATGGGTCTTCACCGTGGTCTCTGAAATCTTGAGGTGCGCTCCTATCTGCTTGTTGCTCATGCCTCCCACAATCTGTTCCAGCACGCTTACTTCGCGCGGAGTCAGCTCATCGGTCCCGATGTGCTCGGCGAGTCGTTCGGCGATCACCTGGGGAATATGCGACTTTCCGGCATGCACGGTGCGGATGGCTCCAATCAACTCATCCGAGGTCATGCCCTTCAGCAAGTATGCCTTGGCCCCGGCCTGGATTGCCCGGTAAATATCTTCATCGCCGTCGTATGTCGTGAGCACGATGAAGCGCGCTTGCGGCGCCTCTTTGCGGATGCGCGCGATCACATCCACTCCGCCCAGCTTGGGCATTCGCAGGTCGATCAGCGTCACCGCGGGCTGATGCCGGCGAAATTGAGAGATGGCTTCGATGCCATCCGCGGCCTCTCCCACGACCTCGAATCCATCGGTCGTTCTGAGCAATGCCACCAGGCCCTGGCGAACGACATTGTGGTCTTCGACAACCAGGATGCGAATCGGCTCGTCTGTCATTGCAACACCTTTCCGGGCTTTGGCGTACTCGCCGTGTCCGGCAGACGCACGCTTACTGTGGTTCCCATTCCGGGAGCACTTTCAATTGCAAATGTTCCCCCGATTGCTTCAACGCGTTCCTGCATGCCGGTGATGCCAAAATGCCCCGATGCAAAGCCGGGCTTGTGCCGCACCGCGCCTCCGCTTCCATCATCCCGTACTTCGAGCATGATCGTCTCCTGGTCATACTCCAACTGGACCAGCAGTTCATGGGCCGCCGCGTGCTTCTTTACATTGTGAATGGCTTCCTGCGCCACGCGCAGCAACTCGCGCTCGGTGGCTGCGGGCAGCGATCGGAAGGTGCCGAAGAGTTTGAACTGCGATTTGAGTTCCGCGTCTGCTGCCTGATCGGTCATGCGACGGAGCTTTACCGGCAGGGTCTCATCGCCGGAGTCCTGCGTACGCAGCGCCCATATCGACTGCCGCGCATCGGCCAGTCCCTCGCGCACATACTCGCGTGTCGCATCCAGTTGCGTGGCCGCTTCCTGCAGCTTTTTGCGGCGCAGTAACTCCGCAATCAACTCCAGGTGAACTGAAACCCCAACGTAACCTTGGGCCAGCGTATCATGGATTTCGCGCGCAATCCGGCTTCGTTCGCGCAGCACGGCGCGGAACTCTACTTCGGCAACGCGCAGCCGCAGGCGCAGAAGAAGCAAGATGCCTGCCGCGACAGCCACCAGCAGTAATCCATAGAACCAGAGAGTCTGATAAAAGTGGCGTTGCAGAGTGAAGCTGAACTGCGCGCCCGCCTCATTCCAGTAGCCGTCCCTGTTTGCTGCCTGCACGCGGAATACATATTGCCCTGGAGGAATGTTGGTGTAATACGCTGCGCGCCGCGGGCCAGCGTCGGTCCAGCCGCGGTCAAATCCCTGCAGCATATACCGATAGCGAACCTCTTGCGGAGCGATGAAGCTGAGTCCGGCATAATCGAACTCAAAATTTACGTGGCCGGCGGGGACCCTTAAGCCGCGGCGAGTTGAACGCAGCGGCTGATCTACGTTATCTACTGCGAACCGCTCCAGCACGACCGGAGGCGGCAGTGTGTCGAGCGAAAAGTGTGCTGGATCCACCTCAACAAGTCCCGCGGCCGTAGCAAACCACAGGTTGCCGTCGTGCCCACGCCAGGCTGAAGGGTGGCTGTTGGCGGCCATCTGCTGGGTACGCAGACCTTCCGCTGTCCCAAACTCAATCCAGTGCGAACACGCCTCGTCGTCGCCGCGGGCCGCTTCATCGCATCGCGCAATTCCGTTCCCTGTGGCGAACCAGAGGTGCCCTTTGCCGTCGTCCAGAATCGCGTGGATCGTGGTCTTCTCCAGGCTGCCGTGCAGCACCCTGGAGAATCTATGCCCGTCCCACCGGTCCAGGCCGTGATTTTCGGTGCCGATCAGGAGCGTTCCGTCGCCACGCGGCAAAAGCGCCGTGGCAACATCGCTGGAAAGTCCATCAGCGGTGGTGAAGTTTGTGATCGTTCCGTCGCGCAGCCGCGACAATCCCGCCAGCGTCGCTACCCACAGGTCGCCGTGGGCATCGCGGGCCATCGCGCCCACCAGATCGCTCCCCAGTCCGCTCGCCTGGGTATAGGTTTTTATCTGTATTTGTCCGCCAGGACCTGTGGTCCGGTGCGCAAGACCGTGCCGGGTTCCGATCCAGAGCGAGCCATCCATATCCACGAGCAGCGAACGAATGAAATCGTCCGGCAATCCATCGCTCAGAGTGTACGTATCGATGCGCCCCTGGTGCATGCGGCTCAATCCATCCGGGGTGCCCAGCCACAGGTCTCCATCCGGAGCCGCTGCCAACGACAGGATCACGTCGCTGGCCAGTCCGCTGCGCACCGTGTAAGTCCGAATCGTTGCTGGAGCCGGAAACAGCGTGCTGCCAGTGCCGGCTTTGCGCAGGGGCACTGCGTTCAGGCCCGATTCTTTCGTCCCCACCCAAAGGGTTCCAGCAGCGTCCTCGACCGCGGTGGTTGTGGCATTTGAGATCAGGCCCTCGCGCATGCTGAAGCTAAAAAAACGCCGGTCGCGGAGGATATGGAGTCCGTTGGTCTCCGTGCCCACCCATAGATCGCCTTCGCGATCCTCAAGCAGCGCAAGCACTGAAGCTGAGCCCAGCGGATCGCCGGCCGGAAACATTTGCAATTTGCCCGCGGCGAAACGCGCCAGCCCGTTGTTTGTGCCGATCCACAAGGCTCCCTCCCGATCGGCCAGCAGCGCCTGAATGCGCGCGCCCTGCAATTCTTTGCCGACGGTCAGGCGCGTCAAAACTCGCCCTCCGCGGGTGATTACCAGGTCGCGGTGGCCGGCCAGCGCCATTGTTCCATCCGGGAGTTGCCGGGCAAGGAAAATGCCGTCCTGAGGCCAGGAGCTTTGCCACGACATCGTCGTCCAGCGGCCGTTCTTGTAGACATCGGCCCCATGCGGCCTCAACACCCAGAGCGTGCCGTCCTGTTGGGCCAATAACGCCGTGATCTCGCCCGGCGGCAACCCATCCTGCGACGCCATCTCAAAGCGGCCGGCATCAAATCGAGCCAGACCATCACTGCTCCACACCCAAATCGTTCCGTCTCCCGCCTGTGTCAGCCCGCGGATCTGGCCGGACGGCATTCCGTTTTGCGTGGAGAAAGTTGTTATGGATCCGTTCTGCCACCGCGCCAGCCCTTGTTCGGTTCCAATCCAGAGCGCCCCGTCGCGCGCTGCGAGCAGGGCGTCGATATCGCTGTTGGCAAGCACCGTAGCCGAGCCGCGGCCGATGATCTGGAAGTCTCTGCCGTCGAAGCGGGCCACGCCGGATTCCGTCCCCACCCATACGTATCCCTGAGTGGATTGAGCCAGGGCCTGAACGGTGTTTTGCGGGAGTCCGTTTTCCAGCACCCATGTCTGGCCGGATAGATCGATCAGAGGTGTGGAAGGATCAATTGCCAGGGCAGGAATGCTGCCGCAAAGCAATGTCGCCGCGCCGAGGAATCCGCAGAGGATGCGCGCCAAAGGTCTCTTGCGGGCTGTGCCTTCCACACGGCCGCCGCTGCGCGCCTCGTCTGGCAGCGCTGCTACTGGACAACCTCTGCATTTCTTCTTCATCGGGTTATCGCCAAGCCGAACCGCGGAAGCGTATCGCACATCGGTGCGGCCAAGCCCGCCGGGCGCAGGCAAATGCCGCGCCATTGCTTCTGATCCATTCATCTCCGCGCGTGGTCGTTGCGCGCATGTGCTCGCACCGGCAGCAGTGCGTGCCGTTTGCCACTCTACAAGTGACTTGCGGCAAAGAGGCTTCAGTGTAGCGCAAGGAAGCGACAGGCGGCCATAGCCGCCCGGAATTGATGGCCGCTATACTGATCTCCCGGGGAGGTGACTTTCCTTGCAATTTAATCAAGCCCGCATGCGGCGGCTTTGCGCCCGGCGTGGGGCTCGCATTCGCGCTGTTTGGGCGGTTCCTCTTCTCGTTCTCTTCGTTTCGATTCTTGGTCTGCGCGTGTGGCAGAACTGCGGGCATTCGTGGAGCGTGATTTCAGTGAGTGCCGCGGCCCAGCAAGGGCCGCCCCCGGCTACCGGACAGGCTGCTGGCGGCGGCATGGCCAGTGCCGGACCACAGAAGGCGGTCTTCGATAGCCAGCATCGTCCCATTACGGCCGGCGGGTTCGTCAAAACCGGCCCCGTGATCTTTATGGATACGGCCAAGGCGGCCGGACTCACCACCTGGCACCACACCGCCGGCACACCCGCCAAGCGCCTCATTCTTGAAGCCAAGGGGCCGGGCGTTTGCCTGCTTGATTACAACAATGACGGCTGGCTCGATATCTTCCTGGTCAACGGCTCCACCTACGATGCGCTCGACGGCAAAGCCGCCGCACCCCAGGCCGCGCTCTTTCGCAATAACCACGACGGCACATTTACCAACGTGGCCCAGTTCGCCGGCGTGACCAACGACCGCTGGGGCTTTGGCTGCACGGCAGCCGACTATAACAACGACGGCTGGCCGGATATCTACGTTACGAATTACGGAAAGAACCGCCTCTACCGCAACAATCACGATGGCACGTTCAGCGACGTGGCCGAGCAGGAAGGCGTGGCCCTGGACACCGGTTCAGGCATTCCCGTCTGGTCCACCGGCGCCACTTTTGGCGACTACGACGGCGACGGCCGCCTGGACCTGTTTGTCGGGGGGTATATCCATCTCGATTTGTCCAAACCGCCGATCTCGGGAACCAAGGAAGTAAACTTCACTCTTTGCGAATACCGCGGCGTGCAGGTCATGTGCGGTCCCCGCGGCCTGCCCGGGGAACACGATCACCTCTTCCACAACAACGGCAACGGAACTTATACCGACGTCAGCAAGAAACTGGGCGTCGACGACCCGAATGGCTATTACGCCCTGGGGGCCCTATTTGCCGATGTGAACAACGACGGCAAGCCCGACCTGCTGGTGGCGGACGACTCCACTCCCAACTATCTCTATGTGAACAAAGGTAATGGCACCTTCGAGAACACCAGCTATCTGAGCGGGTACGCGCTCAATGGCGATGGCCGCGAGATCGCCAACATGGGCATCGCCGCCGGCGACTACATGAACAATGGCCATCTCGACATCGTGAACACCGACTTTGCCGACGACTACAACGTCCTCTTCCAGAATGACGGAACCGGCTTCTTCACCGATGCCAGCTACCAGGCCGGCATCGCGCTCTCCTCCATCCCCTTTGTCGGTTTTGGCGATGGCTTTCTCGACTACGACAACGATGGCTGGCAAGACTTGCTCATCATCAACGGCCATGTGTATCCCCAGGTCGACCAGCATCCTGATTGGGGAGAGAGCTACGCGCAGCGCCCGCTGCTCTATCGCAACCTTAAAAACGGAAAGTTCGATCTGGTTCCCGCGGTGGAAGGCACGGGCCTGGCCACCGTCACCGTGGGCCGGGGCGCCGCGTTTGGCGATCTCTTCAACGACGGCAAGATCGACGTCGTCCTCAACAATATGGATGGAGTCCCGGTGCTGCTGCGCAATGTCGCCGGCGATCACCATCATTGGGTTGAAATGAGGCTGATCGGTGGTCCCCGCAGTCCCCGTGACGCGGTCGGCGCCACCGTTTATTTGAGTGCCGCCGGCCTGCGGCAGCGGCAGGATGTGCTTAGCGGCGGCAGCTATCTCTCCTCCAGCGACCTGCGCCCGCACTTTGGCCTCGGCGACGCAACCAACCCCGGTACTGCCGAGATTCACTGGCCTGACGGAGCGGTCGAAAAGGTCAAACTTCCCACAGTTGACCGCATCTACACCATTACCGAAGGGAAGGGAATCACCGGCGCGCTCTGCGGTGGAGGACCGTGCAAGGAAAGCACCGAGCCAGCCCGGCCGGCAACGCGGTGAGACGCCCCGTCGGGGCCTCCTGGGAAATTCACTCAAACAGGCCCATATTGAGCTAGTTTCGGCTGACATGGAGCAACTGAATCCCGGGAGGTGCAGTTTCGGCCGCTGCCGGAGGGCAAATGGGTGACTCGATAGTT
>JAJXUS010000072.1 GCA_021782675.1 Acidobacteriota bacterium | reverse complement strand
TTGGTCCAAATCAGGATTCCCAGGTATTGGAAGGTGTTATCGATGTCGTTCAGCGGAACGTAAGCGCCGTCGCCGAGATCTTCGAAGTTGTTGATTCCGATCGGGGTCAAGCCGGACGCCTGCTGGTTGAAGTTCATGTTCGAACCAAACCCGAACTCCGTATCCACGTTCCTCCCGTAATTCAGAGGAGTGGAGAGATTGTTGATGCGGGTATATCCAGCTTTCAGGTCGAGGACAAGGTTGGGGCTGAAGATGTGGGTAAAGTTGAATCCGAACTGATTGGCGAAGTCAGTTGCGGCGCCCGAGAAGTTGTACCTCCCGCCACCGGCATAGACGCCCGCAAACGGACCCGTGGTGACTGCCGGCAACTGCGCCGGGGTGAATGTCGTCACTTTATTGTAGGTATAGCGGCCGTAGAACAGGTTGTTATCGTTGAACCGATGATCAATGCGACCATCGAACGTGGTGCTGAACTGTGTCTTCACGCCATCGCTGACGTAGTTATTGGTGACTCCACCATTGGTGCCAGCTACGTTCGGCAGCGGAAACAGGCTCAGATAATTGAGCATGATGGGATTGACTGGTAACCCCTTGGTGCCGTTCCCCGCGGCAACAAGGGCCTCCGGCGTCCCGCCGTTAATGCCGTGAATATCGTCATATTGGGCCACCGTGGGAACCGTGCTGATGTATGGGTTATTCAAGGCCTGCACCAACCGGAAACCTTCATAATCGCCGAAGAAGAATGTCTTGTTCTTCCAGATCGGGCCACCCAGGCTGCCGCCGAATTGGTTCTGGCGCAGCTCGGGGTTGCCGGCGACTACCGAGGAGGTTGTGTAGTAGTTGCGCGCGTCGAAAACGTCGTTGCGGAAATACTCATACAGTGAGCCGTGGAACTGATTGGTTCCGGACTTGGTGACGATGTTCACCACGCCGCCAGCGGTACGCCCCGCTTCCGGGGCATATTCGTTGGTCTCAATCGAGATCTCCTGAATGCCCTCGATGTTCGGCCGAACGCCGATGGTGCCGATAATTCTTTCGTTGTTGTCGATACCATCAATGGTGTAGTTATTCAGCGTGTCATCTTGTCCATTCACCGAGAATCCGGCAGTCGGACGCCGATCGTCCGGGCGCTGGCCGCTGGTCAATCCGTTGCCGGGGCCCGGATTGGCGCCCGGAACCAACTGAACCAGGTTGACGAAGTTGCGGCCGTTCAACGGCAGGTCCGCCACGGCCTGAGACGTTACGGTCGAACTCACGGTGGAACTGTCGGCCTGGAGCAGCGGAGTGGTCGACTGCACGTTCACCGTCGTCGAGGTGGCGCCAGGCTGCAGGTGGAAATCGGCACGGGCGCGGTCGCCGGCTTCTACCGAGATTTCTTGGGCTGTGGTCTGAAATCCTGTGGCCATAGCCGATACGGAATAGTGGCCCACGAGCAGCAGCGGGAAAATGTAGCTTCCGCTGGCGTCTGTGGTCGCGGTGCGCTTGTCATTCGTTCCAAGATTCGTAAGCGTGACGGTCGCGTTCGGAACGGTGGCGCCGGTCTGGTCGGTCACCGTTCCCAGGATGTCTGCCGTTGTCAGCTGACCGATGGCCGCCGAGGTGAAGAGAACCAGGAGAGCCATCAGAAGTACTGGCCGTCCCAATCCCTGAAGAATTTCTTTTCCGCGTTTCGCCACGCGGTTTCCTTTTTCCATCACGGTGTTCCGCCTCCCTTTGGAAACACCACTCGCCGCACTTGGAATTTCAGAGCGGGTTCGGGCTTGTTTCCAATCCGTTAAAGACGTTATGAATCTGATATGAACGTTACAAGGCACTTACGGTAAATCCGGGCGCTTCCATGTAAACCATTGCAGCGAAAGGATTTATATGAACGAAAATGACGTATAATACGTTCGTCCGCGTCAAATGTTTTACGGTTGTTCTGAGGCGGACGGGCGGGGCCGGTGACAAAAGGAAAAGCAACAGCGATCGCAGGCGACGAAAATACTCCCGCTGCAACAGAGGAGCGCCGCCACTCAGAAATACTCTTGCAGCTCGACCGTATAGTCGCCAGTCCGTTTTTCAAGAACAGCAAACGATATCCCGCATTCCTTCGCTACGTGGTGGAACATACTCTCGCGGGGGACACCGAGGTGCTCAAGGAAAGGACTCTCGGTACAGAGGTCTTTGCCCGCCCGAGCGAGTACGACACGAACGCCGATCCAATTGTCCGAGTGACTGCGGGAGAGATACGGAAGCGCATCGCGCAGTACTACCAAAGCCCGGGTCATGAACATGAATTGAGAATTGATCTGCCCCTGGGCTCCTATGTGCCGCATTTTCTGGTGGGCGCGGCAGCGGAACCGGAACGCGCGCTACGTTCCGGGAGCGATGCGCCATCCCTGCACGCCTCCACACAGGAGCTGGATGTCTACAACGGCGAGCATCCTGCCGCAGTTCCAAACCAGACCGGGACCCCTGTTGAAGCCCAGGTGCTGAAAGCCGGCGGCTGGAAAGGCAGAAGGACGATCTTCTTCGCGCTCACGATCCTGCTGATCTGCGCGGTGGCAACCTTCACTGTGCAAGGAATTCAAAATCGTCGCAGGGTGCGTGGAATTCGCTATTTTTGGCAGCCCACCCTGAGCTCCCCCGATCCTATTTTGATCGTGATCGGCGTCCATTCCTTCGACCGAAAGGGAGTCAGCATCCCGACTACCGGTACAGATGCCGACTCCGCTCCGCGACCCAACGAAAATCTGCTGTCGACGCTGGAAGACACGGATATGGTTCCGGTCAGCGATATTGTCAGCTATAGTCGCCTCGTCTATCTGCTTACCCGCAATTCTCACAAATATCAGACAGTGGGATCCTCCAACGCGACTCTGGATGACCTGCTACGCGGGCCTGTGGTTCTGGTCGGCGGACTGGATAACATCTGGACGTTGCGCCTCTCCTCGTCATTGCGCTATCGATTTTTTTCAGCCGGAGACTGGGTTTACGGCATCCGAGACAGCCAGCACCCCTCGACCACCTGGCTGGTGAATTACATGCAGCCGGTCCGCAACAATTCCCGTGACTATGCCATCGTGGCGAGCTATTCAGACCCGACCATCGAACAGCGTGTATTGATCATCGCCGGCGTGGGGAAGAACGGAACCGTTGCGGCAGCGGATTTTCTAACCACCGAACAGCACATGAGCGACTGGCTTTCTCAAGCCGCGGCGAACGGGAAAAAGAATGTGGAACTGGTTCTGTCAACGGAAATCCTCGACGGCCAACCGGGTCCTCCTCACGTCCTTGCCAGCTACTCCTGGTAGGCGAGCACGGTCGCAGATGTTCTTCGTGCATTTACGGAAAACCGGGTACGGCCCGTGGTTCAATGACAATTGAAAACTCGGAGTACCACGACCGGCTAGCATTCTTGCACGGTTTGTCCCGTTGCCGCTCGCGCGATCTGGTGCCGTCTAGAGCCCGCTGCTGGTGGGGTGCTTCGCCTGGCGCGCGTTGTAAGCGTCAAAGTCGGCCTGGTTCTGGAAGTACACGACCGACCCTTTCGCGTCCTTGCCAAGTACAGCCTTCGACTTGTCCACCTTCTTGCCAGAGATCGGGTCGATCGCATAGCGGCTGGAGGCGTCCGTCTTCAGCGTATGGCGGCACATGTCGCAGCAGCCGTAGTAGGTGCGTCCCTCAACCGTCACCGGCAGTTGCGGCTTGCTGTACGCCTTGTTGGTGATCATGCAGATCATCCGCTTGTTCACCGGCGTCACCGGACCGGACGCAGCCGGCGCAGATGTCATGTGCATCCCGTGGTCGCCCTTGGCTGGCGCTTGCTGCGCAACCAGCGCAGCCGGCGTGCATGCCAGACATGCAGCCGTGACAAATGTAAGGATGAAAGTCCGATTCATAAACGATTGGCTCCGCTGGAAAATATCCTTCCCCAGCATACGAGCCTTCACAGAAAGTTTCGACCCGCACCCCTGCGTCCATCCGCCGATAAGCCAATCAAATCCCGGCAAACCACGCATAGCCGCCTTCGGGGGAGGCCGAGCCCATTCCCTTGCCAAACGCCTTCATGGAATCCGTGACTGTGATGCGATTCAGAAATTTGATGTTCTTGTAGCCGATCTGCAGCGGTACGCGCAGCCGCAGCGGTCCGCCAAAGGCCACCGGCAGATCGCCGTTGTTCATGCCCATTGCCAGAATCGTCTGCGGATGCATCGCTTCCTGCATATCCAGACTGTCCCACTGCGTTGGCTCCACGCTGAAGTAGGCAGCGTAACGCGCCTGCGGCAGCACGCCCACTTCGCGCAGCACATGGTGCAGCGGCGTGCCAATCCATTCCGCCACATACGACCAGCCCTCTTCGCAGGACACCTCCGTAATCTGGCTTTCGATCGGCATGCTTTTCAGGTCCGCCAGCGAGAACGACGCCGGGTGCCGCACCAGTCCATCCACGGTCAGCCGCCAGTCACTAAATCCGATGGCCTGCGAGTGTTTGAACGCCTCCGTCGGCGGCGCAATCGGCACCGCAAAAGGATTGGTGGAGATCATGCTGCGCGGAAACTCCCGCGCCAGCGTGTGGCGCGTCAGCAGGCTCTGCGTGGCGTAGGTCAGCGTCTCACCGGGGCCAAAGATGCCACCAGCGTCCGGCGGCACCAGTCCAAAATGGTGCGCCAGTCGATCGGCCACGGCAACACCGGCCAACCCTGCCGTAGTGGCCAGACCGGCCTTCAACAACCGGCGGCGGGAGATCGTGCTCATGGCTTCTCCTCCCCAGGCACAGAGCCCGAGCGTCCAAGAATCATTGCGCGGGTGCGCGGCCAAAAGCCGGCGAGCGCCACCATGCCGACATGCCCCGCGACAAACAGCACCAGCAGCAGCGTAACCAGAAAGTGCAGCGTGCGTGCGCTCTGCCGTCCGCCCAGCAGGCTGGCCGCGGCGGGCACGGCTGCAGTGAACGAGGGCGACATCGCCAGCCCGGTCCACACCATCAGCGGAAACAACACAAAGACCACCGCCAGATAGGTCACGCGCTGCAGCGCATTATAGGTATGGGCATGGCTTGCGGCAGTGCGCTGGCCTGACAGATACGCGCGCACCGCGCGATAAAAACCACCCGCCGAGCGCTCCCCGCGCACCGGCACCAGATCGCGCAGAAAGTGTCCCCGCGCCAACCCCCACAGCACATACGCGGCGCCCGTCAGCACCAGCAGCCAGGCCGCCTCAAAATGCAGATAGCGCCCCCAGCCATTCCCATCCGGCATCGCAGTGCCAAAACCGTTGTTTACCCATGGCCGGGAGGTCGGCAGCGGCAGTGAAAATAGCGGGTGCATGTTCGGGTTGCCGCTCTCGCCCCAGTAGAACCGCGGATGCGACAGGATAATCTCGGCACCGGTCACCACCAGCGCCACAAACGCAATCACCGTCAGCCAATGCGTGACGCGCACCACCGCCGCATGGCGCGGTGGCTTTGTCACCACGGGTGTGGGCGCTGTAACCACGGCGGCAGTGTAGCAGGTATGCCGCGACCAGCGGGCGCAGGCTTTGGCGCCTGCGGAATCCACAAAGTGGAAGTATTCTTCACAATGGCTTGGCCTGGCTGGAGTTGCTCTTCTCCGAAGTCAAAGCCTGCAGCGGAACTTTCGACCCGCGCCCGCTCCGGCGGCTCCAAAGGCCCGCAAGCTGTAGTGCGATCGCAACGCCCACACACGCGGCGAGCACGGCGATCCACCACGGCTTCTGCGTCTCAATCGCCTGGTAGCCAAATCCGTGAAACGCCGCCAGGGCGAACACTGCATAATTCCAGCGCTGCAGCCGCTTCCAGCGTGGCGTCCCCAGCGCCCGCAGGGAGCGATCGTTCGACGTCACCAGCAGTGCCAGCACCAGCAGAGTCGCCACAGCGCCCGCATAGTTCGAAACGCCGAACAGATCATGCCGCGGACCGCTGTGCTTCTCCGCAGCGCTGTACACGTAGTACAGCCACGGTCTTCCGCGAAGATGAACGAACTGCCCCACCGCCACGTGCGCCAGCGTCAGGATTCCGGCGCAGATCCCAATATCCCGCCGAAGATCGCTCGAAACAGGGTTCCGCCGCTTGCGCAGAATATTCAGCGGACCCAGCAGCAGCGTCAGACTCAGCAGCGCAGCCGCCGGGTATGCCGTGGCGAAGCTCGCCCGCGTCAGCACATCTTTGTAGGGCCGCGTGATGTACAGCAGGAAGACACTCAATGCGCTGGCGCCGGCGATAGGCAGGTAGTGATGAAGCAGGCGATAGGGGAGACGATGCTTCATACAACTAAATTGCCAGATGCAGCAGGCAGATTCCAGCGGCGGCCAATGCTACGGCAGCGGATGAAGCGCGCTCGAAGAGTTTCTTCTCTTCTCGCCGGGTTTGCGTCTCAGGATTTGGTCGCGGAGTTTTGCAAAAAGCGCTTCATCAGGAAGTCGTCGCTGATGGGCTCGCCATTGAGCATCATGGCCAGCAATTCTCCGCCAAGCACTTCGGGCGCGATGACCATGTCCGGCTGAACCATTTTGATACGGTCCATGTGCTTGCTGTCATTGACGGCCACAACAGTCCTGGCGTTGCCGCCGAGTTCTTTGACGGCCAGAATGATGAAGGCATTCTCCGAGTCGTCGGAGCGCATAGCGAGAACCACCCGCGCCTGCTCCGCATTGGCTTTGCGCAGGATCTCCTGACTTGAGCCGTCGCCGACGATCATGTCGGCGGGGTCGACATCGGCCGTTTCCGGCTGGCGGGGAAGGATCACCACCACATTCTGGTCACGCTTCTTGAACTCGCGATACGTGTTGAACGCGAGCGGGGTCGCCCCAATTACGACAAAATGTCCCGAACGTTTCATGTGCGTCTCCCGGCGGTGAGTTAGCCGCGCGATCAAAGGTGCAACAACCGTGGTGAGCGACGTGGCGAAGACGGCAATTCCCAGAAAGACCACGGAGACCGTGAACATACGCGCTTCCGTCGTGCTGGGACTGCCGTAATAGCCCATCGTCGTCATGGTGACGACGGCGTAATAGAAGGCGGTGGAGAGGTCGTTGATGGGCGAAGAAAACTGGCTGCCCAAATAGAGCGACCCGAAAACACCGTAGATCAACAGCAGCAGAATCGTGGTGAACGAGAAGAGCGTTCCGGCGGCGACGCTGCTGCGGTCGAACCAGCGATACGAACCCAGCAGCCCCAGCAGGAGACAACCATCGAACGAGATCAGGAAGCCGTGGTGTTCGTGATGCAGCACAACCGCACTCAGCAAGGTGAAAGCGCTTAGCAGAACGGTCACAATCCAGGCGAAGCGCGAACGCAGCAGCAGCCCGATGGACATGATCAGCATGGCTACGCCGATCAGAACGAAAGGCATGCTCGAAGGGCGGAAATCAGTGATGTGTTCGGGGAATTCGGAGAGCAGTGTTGCGCGCTGCGGAATGAAAACCACCCACAAAAGAATGCCGCCCGACAACGCCACCGCAAGAGCCAGTGGAATATGCGGAAACCAGTAGCGCCAGCGGAATGCACGTCCAATGCGGCGAAGCCAGCCGCTTAACCGGCTGGCCCAGCTGCGGTTCCAATCGAGTCGGATCTTCTCCTCAACCATCACAAAGCAGCCAATCGAGGCACAAATGCTAGGATGCAGCGATCTCGAAGCACGGGGCGTCGATCGCCACGGGCAGGCCAGGTAGCGGTGCTATCAATGCGCAAGCCGATTGCTCCTTACCAGCCGAACCAAAAGGGGGGAGCTGCGAGGAAGCTATCTTGCGGGAGCCGGGCACGCAAGAAAAAAATCCTGCCCGCAGGCAGGATCGTTGTGCGACAAGGAAGCGACAGGAGTCGAACCGGGCAAAAAATGAACACAAAGTGAACCACGGCTCCGGGCACAGCGCCGGGAGCCGCGCTTCGAATGAAACGGGACTACGCGTGTACGGGAGCGGCCGGGGCCGAAGTTGTCTTGGCCGGCTCGGTTTCCTTGGCGTTCGACGCGTTGGGCTTGCGGATGTCGATGCCACCCTTAAAATAAGCGCCATCCTCAATGCTGATGCGCTGCGCGATCACATCGCCGGTCAACGAACCTTCATTGCGGATATCCACACGATCCGTCGCGTGGATGTTGCCATTTACCTTGCCCAGCACGACCACTTCGCGGGCAGAGATGTTGGCCGCCACCTGGCCGTTGCGGCCGACAACGCAGCGGTTGCCGGGCAGGCTGACGGAACCTTCCACGTGGCCGTCGATGTACAGCATCTCGCTGCCAGTGATCTCGCCCTTGATAGTAAGGGACTTACCGATGGTGGCCTGTTCGCTGCTGGCCGGCGTTGAGCTGGCGACGGGCCGCGGGGCGGCCGTTTCATTGTTCAGCGGGGCCGCGGGCTGCGGCCGGATCGGATCCGGAGAGTTCGTCGGGTTGGTGCCTGGCTGATTCGGTTTCCACATTGCGCTCATAAACCCTTTCTTTCGCTGTTCTGTCGCCCCCGCGA
>JAJXUS010000071.1 GCA_021782675.1 Acidobacteriota bacterium | reverse complement strand
TCGCAGGATGAAAACTGAATCCCGTGATCAAAAAACTAGAACCTTCTTGAGGGTTCCATTTTACAAAGACGTTACTTTGCTAAGAAAATTCGAAGATCTGTTGTATTTCCTTCTTTTCATTGATTTGGATGATTTGCCAGCCATCAGGCATTTCACGGGGGGAAATTAATTCCCCCTTTTTAAAGGCACAAGAATAGCCACATATCAAGCAAGAGGACTGTTTCTTTGGAGGGTTAACTAGAGAAGGAGTACTAGTAGGATTAGGACTCGTCGTAGTAGTATTACTCGTGGGCGGAGTCGTTGTAGTAGTCATCCACGACGCCGGGAGTCGGCGGCAGTTTGCCGATTGAAAACGGCTTGAGGCCTAGACTGTCGAGCGCCGCAGTGAACGCCTTCATGTGCGTGATCTCTCGCGTCATCAGGAATTGCAGCGCATCCTTCGATCCCCGATCGTCGGTCAGGTGCATCAGGCGCTCATAGGTGATTTTGGCGCGGGCTTCGGCAGCAATGTTATTGCGCAAATCCACTTCAAGCTCGCCGGAGATCTTCAGGTAGTTGGCCGTCCAGGGATTTCCCATCGAGTTGAGAAGATTCAATCCGCCGCCTCCGGTGAGAGCGACAAGCGGTTCTTCTTCGGCTGCTGCCAGCTTCTTTTTCATCGGCTTCATATGCATGCGGATGAGCTGGCCCACGACTTCCAGATGGCTGATCTCCTCCGTGCCGATATCCATCAGCAGGTCGCGGCGCTGGTCATCGTCGCAGCTCCAGCCTTGAATCGTGTATTGCATGGCGGCTGCCAACTCTCCGTTGGCGCCGCCGAACTGCTCCAGCAGCATGTTGCCGAAACGGACATCGGGTTCATCGACGCGCACGGTGTACATCAGCTTCTTGATGTGGTGATACATAAGGATTCTCCATCGGGCTGGGGGCATTCGCCGGTACGGGGGAATTCGAACCTGGCCGCACGATGGGAAGCGGGCCAGGCTGAACTGCAGGATTTCGCTCTATGAAGTGGGATGCCCTGAGGTGGAGTGACGTCGAACCGGGCTGTGGATTCTCTTCGAGTGTTCGGAGACCGGCGGCGCCGTGTACTTATGCGGGGATGACTACCTTGAGCATCCGCACAACCGGAAGCGTGATGCCATCACGCAGAGGAACGTTCATGCGCTCGACTTCCACGTATCCCTCGCGCTGATACAGGGGAACGCCAACGAGCGTGGCGCCCATTTCCATGCGAGAGAATCCGGCGGCGATGGCGGCTTCCTCAGCCCGGCGCAACAGGAGTGTTCCCAGCCCGCGCCGTGCATAGCGCGGATCGACGAAGATGGCGCGTATCTTCGCGGCATCGGTAGCCGGATTCATGGGCGAGGCGTCGCGGTCCACATGATGGCTGCCGCCGCATAGAGTTTTACGCCAGCTCCAGCCGCCGCATGCCGCCAGCTCTCCGGCGACATGCGCCACGTAATAGGTGCCGTCGGCGATCAATTGTGTGTCAACGGAAAACGCCGTGGTGAGCGACGCTTCAATCTGGGGGGGATTGTAGTGCGAGGCGGAGAGTTCGCGGACGGAGGCTTCGATCAGCCGCTGGATTGCCGGCTGATCGGCGAAGGTCGCTGCTCGCAGTTCCGGGTGCATCGCAAATCTCCCGGGGATAGTTACATGTTGGTATGGCCGTGCCGCATCTCTTCATTAAATGCCGGCTTGGTGACGGCCAGTGCGGCTTCCATCAGGCCATGAAAGTGGTTGGAGCGCTCCATCAGCCGGGGCGTGGCTGCTGCAAAACGGCCATCGGACGCCTTGGCCGCTAACCCATCGGAGGCCAGCTTGTCGGCGACCGCCTGCAGTTCTTCCGTGGACGCGTTGAGATACTGCGCGTCGGCGGAGTCGGCGATCCAGACTGGAGCGCCGCCGCCGAGCACACCGGAGAGCCAGTAAAGCTTGAGCATGAGAAACTCGGCGCGGCTCTGGTCGGTCGTGTCGGTAAAAATAAATTTCTTCTGCCAGCGGCTGTAATAGCGCGTGGTCACGGTCACAGGCTGGCGATTGCCGCTCTTCAGCAGCTCCAACTGGCCCTGGTCCAGGGTCTTGCGCACGGCGTTGTAAATGAACTTTTCCGCGTATGGCTGCTCGGGCGCAGCAATAATGTCGGCGAAGGTCACGGTCATGCTGGCAGCAACTTTGGCGTGCAGCGGACTCTGGGTGCCATCTTCCAGATGCGTCATGCCATGGACCACATAGGTGTCTGCGCCAGACGTGGAACGATGAAACGGCCACGCGAAGCCATCGAAGCGGATCGGCAGCCCTTCGAGCGTGACGTAGCAGTCCGGCCGCGGATTGCGCAGGCGCAGAGCGACCTCTGCCAGATACTGCCGGATCCCTTCCTGCATCTCCTGGCGATCGCCGTCAAACCCGTGGCTTAGCTCCAGGTGCAGCGTTTGTGCCGCCGATGCGGAAGGGCTGAGAGCCACAACAAAGCGGTTGGTGGGTTCTCCCCGGAAGTCGGTACCGGGTTGGACGGAGAGCACAACGAGACCGGCGGATTTCGCGGCCTGCTGGATGGCAGATGTAAAGCTGGGCGAGGAAGCGTCAGTTGGCATGAGATATCAGTCGAGAAAAAAATTCTTGTTTGATTGTATCGCTCAGCCAGCGCCCCGCGACGCAGAGGGCGACGCATCAAAGGGCGCGGCCGTCCCGTCAACGGGATTTGGTGAAGAGCGAGAGATCGATGGAGTCTGCCATGGCCTTGTACCCGGCGTTATTCGGGTGCAGGTGATCGCCGGAGTCAAACTGCGGAGCGAAGCGCTGCGGGTTATTCGGATCGCGGGTCGCTTTGGCAAAGTCGGCCACGCCATCAAACACGCCGCTGTGCCGGATCCAGTCGTTGACGGCCATGCGGACTTTATCGCCATCGGGCGAATAGTAGCCGCAGCCCTGGTACGGGGTCAGGGTCGCACCGATGACGCGCATTCCGTGGGCGTGGGCCTGTGTGGCAATCTGCTCCAGGCCAAACTCCAGCCGCTGTGCCAGATCGCCGTACGGCTGGCGATCGGTGACAAAGCGGCCAATGTCGTTGATGCTTTCGAGCACGATGACATAGCGGGCGCCACTGCGCGCAATGATGTCGGAGTTAATGCGGGAAAGAGCATTCGGCCCCCAGCCATCCAGCAGCACACGATTGCCGCCGATACCGCTATTGACCACGCCCAGAACTCCCGCGCGCCGCGTTGCTGCATCCGCTGCCAGCCGTTGCGCCAGGTCATCCGGCCACCGGCGATTTTCGTTCATGGTGGCGTAGGCGCCATCGGTGATGGAGTCGCCGAACGCAACAACTGCGGACTTTCCGGCTGAACGGACGTCGAGACCGGAGACGAAAAACCAGCTCTTCTCTGCCTTCGGATCGGTCAACGCGGCACTGGCCGCCTGATTTCCGCTAGCGACGTAGGAGCTTTGATCGGCGTAGGAGTGTTCCGTCGATACCATGGTCTTCCGCGGCAGGTACAGGCTCACGGAGACATCGGCGAAGGCAGGGACCTGCAGAGTGACGGGATCGCTGACGACCTCCGCGCCCGGTGGAATGGTGACGGCCGCCGCATGGTTGAAGGTGAGCGTTTGATCGCTACCGGGCTGAGTCGCCGACAGGTCAGTGGTTGGCGCCGGTGATGCACGCTGAGGCGCTGCGGTCAGTGCGATGTGGGCTGCGCCTACATAGAGCGGCGTGGAGCCGAAGCGGTTGGAGATCCAGACGCGGGCGCGGTCGCCGCCGACGCTGGTATGCACGACCTCCCGGAGGGTTTTGCCGGTCACGTCCGGAGCCCTGCCCGCCTCGGCAGGCAGCATGGCCGCGCCCCAGGTGGCCACCCAGGATCTACTTCGCCCGGCGCCGGTGGCCGGAGCCGGCTGTGCCCCGGCTTGCAGGCAAACAGCGGCAGCCAGCAGGAAAGTGGCAGCCGTGAAATATCGCGAGGGCTTTACGGACAGGAAAGAACGCACGCTGTGCAGAGCCATGGGGCAGGTTCCTCGTTTCAGGCGGAGGTGCAGGAAGGCCGGTTTTAGTATTCGCGCTGGTAGGTTCGCGTCATGCGATCGTGCCAGCCAAGGTTATCTTCATCCACAAAACACCATAAAAATCCGAGGCCAAGGGGCAGGCAGGCGAGCCACCAGGCCGCCAAGCGGGCGCGAATCTGCCGCTGCGTGGGGTTCTGATCCTCAAACGTGCACAGGGCGATGCGCGCATAGAGCATTCCGGCGGTTGCGCCGCTCAGCGTGAAGAAAAGGAGCTGATAGATCAGCCAGAGCGCGCCGTATACCACCGCAGACAGAACGAGCGCTGGAGTGCCGGTTGGCAGCTGTGTGGTGCACGCCGCAAAGACAAAAAGGAATGCCAGGAATGCGCCCGTCACGGCGGTAAAGTCGACGGCAACGGCCATCAGGCGACGGTCGATCGATGCAAGATCGGTCAGGAACGGTGCGTAGTCCGGTGCGCTCGATTCCTTGGCGCGATGGATCGTCTCCGGTTCGCGGTCCAGGGAGAGCGAGGCCCATTCCAGATTGCGGAAGGTTCGGACGGCCGGCTGACTGGCAGCGCCCAAGGAAGCTGCCGGTTCCTCAGTGACTCTACGATGAGGGGTGCGAATCGCAGCCGGGGCTGGCTCCGGGAGGGGGACACTGGTGTCCGCAGAATTCATTTCTGGCGCAGGTTGAGCTTCGACCGCGGCGGCTTGCGCCCGAGGCGGCTCTGGCTGCACTTCAAAGATTCGCAGCTGCGATGGGTCGGGCAGCAGATCGGAAGGAATCTCTGGGGCGGGCGGTGGCTCGGGATCCTTGGGACGCGCGCGGCGCGCCGAGACCAGCTCGCGTGGAAATTCAATCAGCTTCGAAGGCAGCGGAGCGCGCGGCTCAACCAGAGTCGAGGCGAGCAAATCTTCGAGCGACGGTTCGGGCTCGGACGCAGCCTGCCGGGCGTAAGACTCGCGCAGGCGGGAAAACTGCGGCAGCACCGGCGTGCCGGTGATCGCAGGGGCGGACGCCGCGACTTCCGCGGCATTTTCCGGGGCATCTTCAGTGCAGTCTTCCGTAATTAGCGGCAGCGGCTGCTGGCCGGCGTCCGCCGCCTCCAGCATGCGGCGTGCGTGGGCGGCCCTGGCTTCCTGCTCGGCAAGCTGCTCGCGCAGGGCGGCCTGCTCTAAAAGTTCGCTATAGCTGGGGGCGGCAGCGTATCGGGAGGCGACGGCGCGGGCGATATTTGAGGTGCGAGACCGGCCCTCCGGCAGATGGCGGGGCTGCGACGGAACATCCTCGCTGTGATGCTTCGACCGGTATGCGTCCAGGCGTTCGGCGATCTCCTGCTTCCAATCGGCGACGTCTCGCGGCTCAAGAGCCGTTTCCTGCTGCGGCGCAGACACCTGTGTGCGGCCCCCCTCTCATACGTTTATATCGGGAACAAAGGCCGCCTTTCCAGTGCAAGACGGGTCTTCGCCCAAAAATCACGAGGCGACGGGGGAAGTCGCGGAGATTGAGTTCAGCGAGCCGTCCGGAGCGTGCTCATTCCGGTTGGCAAAACTATTCGCAGCCAGAGCATCGGGTTCCGCCCGGCGATTCGCCAGCGGTTACACTGAAACTGTTTCAGCCATGAGAACCCGTGCCTGTATCTGTATCATGATGCTGCTGTTCTGTCATGTAAGAATCCGGGCACAGGCATTGACCAGCCGAATTCCGGCAGACCAGCCGCCCGCCGTACCGGCATCTCCAGACTCCCAGCCGCCGGATGCTCCGTCCGTTCCTGTCGCGCTGCCACTGCCTGTCACGCCGCAGGGCGTACCTGTGACGATCCGCGCCGCCCGCCAGGAGAAACAAGGTGACCTCTACAAACTCCGCGGCGATGTGGAGATTGATTACAAAACCTATGTGCTGCGCGCCGATCGGGTGGACTATAACGCCGCCACCGGCGACATCGTCGCCCTTGGCCATCTGCAACTGACCGGCGGCCCGGATGACGAGAACATCGCCGCAACCCACGGCACGATGAATCTGGATGCCCAGACGGGCCACTTTTATGAAGTGGTGGGTTCCGTGGGCGTAACGCGGGCCCCCAGCCCTACGCTTTACACCACCACCGACCCGTTCACCGTGACGGGCCGTGAGCTGATCAAGCAGGGGCCGGACGCCTACGAGATTCGCAACGGCACCATGACGTCCTGCCGGCTGCCCAAACCCCACTGGCGAATCTTCGCGCCGCGCATCGCCGTGAAGGACGAAACCGCCCGCGCGTGGAACAGCAACTTTCGCCTGCTGGGCATCCCGATTGTCTACCTGCCGTATGTGACGCATGCCGTGAATACCTCCGGCCGGCAGTCGGGTTTTCTGACGCCCGCACTTGAGACCGGGTCCGCGATTAAAGGCACAGTGGTCGGCGGCGCGTACTACTGGGCAATTAATCGAAGCACCGACCTGCTGCTGGGGCTACAGTATTTTTCTCTGCGAGGCTTTGAGCAGAGCGCCCAGTTCCGCTATCGCGGATTTGGCAACAACTTTCTCCGCGGGCAATACAGTGGCCTGGAAGACCGCGGCCTCGCGCCTCTCTATGTAAACCAGGGCGGCCAGGATACGCTCATCTCTGGACGGCGGGATTTTACGGACGACACGCGCGCTGTGACTAACGCCGAGTATCTCAGCTCCTTTGTCTATCGCGAAGTCTTCGCGGAGAACTTCTCACAGGCCGTGTCCTCTGAGGTAAAGTCCTGGGGTTTTCTGACCCATGAGCGGCATGGGACCGTCGCCAGCGGAGAGGTTGAACGCTACCAGAACTACGCCAGCACTGTGTCGAACGATCAGGTGCGCATTCTGCATGTGCCGGCGGTATCGTTCGACTGGCTGGATCAGCGGATCGCTCGGTATGGCGGTGAATTCAGTGGACTCTCCTCGATGAGCCTGCTGTCGCGCTCGGAGCCTTACTACCGTTCGCATAATGTCGGCCGCTTCGATCTTTTTCCCCGCATCGCCTACCCGGTTCATCTGGATGGATGGAATGTGCGGCCGGCATTTGGCCTGCGCGAAACCGGGTACTCCCACAGCCAGCATTTTGGCCCACTGCCTGCCGACCTGCCGCCGCCCTCGCCGAACCAGCCGCCCGGCGACGGCGCCACGCCAACGCCGGCCAATGGCGGATTGAGCCGCACCTCCATGGAAGCGGATGTGCAGCTTCGGCCGCCGGTGCTGGAGCGCGAGTTTTCCGGGCCGCTACTGGCGCGGCGCTTCGGCGTGGCCCTGCGTCATACCATTGAGCCGGAGGCGAACTACCGGTACGTGCGCGGAGTCAACCGCTTTAACAGTATTCCGCGCTTCGACCCCGTTGACATTTACAGCGACACCAATGAGATGGAATACGGTCTGACGCAGCGCCTGTTCATCAAGCAACTGCATCCTCGCCCCTGTAAGGAGCCGCCGCCCACGGCCGAGCCGGCGCAGTCGCTGACCGTCACCTGCGTACCCCCGGCGCGCCAGTGGCTTTCGTGGTTTGTCGGGCAGAAATATTTTTTCGATCCGACGTTCGGCAATGCGGTAATCACCGGACGCCGCAATATCTTTACCTCCACGCTGGACTTCAGCGGTGCGGCCTACGTGACCGCACCGCGCAACGTCTCCCCGGTTGTGTCGCGGCTGCGGGTGGATACCAGCGCCAACACCGGGCTGGAATGGGACTTCGATTACGACACTAAGGCGGGCCGCGTGGCCGCCAGCAACGTGTTTGCCAACTATCGGCGCGGCCAGTTCTTCTCGAGCCTTGGTTCGGCCCTGCTCAATGCGGTCGGGGAGACGCCCGTTCCGCCCAGCCAGCCAGCGAACGTGGTGAACTACAACCAGATTCAGATGCTGCTGGGCTACGGCGCGCTGACCAAGCCCGGTCTGAGCGCGGCCGCCAGCGGTGGGCTGGACCTGAACCTGCACACGCTGGAATATGCCGTAGTGCAGACCACCTATAACTGGGACTGCTGCGGATTTACGGTGGAGTACCGTCGCTTCCAACTGGGCTCGATCCGCGATGAGAGCCAGGAGAGCTTCAGCTTTACGCTGGCCGGCGTGGGCGCGGCGGGCAATCTGCGGCGCGCGGAGCGGCTGTTCTAGCTGGGCGGCCGTCGTACACTAAAGGCGTCGCCCGCACCCCGCGGAGGGATGTGTGAGTGGTTGAAACAGGCGGTCTTGAAAACCGCTTTGCCCGCAAGGGTAACGGGGGTTCGAATCCCTCTCCCTCCGCCAAAGAAGATTTCATCGCTAGATGCGCACAAAGGGACGGCGGGGACTGTCCTTTCACCATTCCGCTTGATGAAGGGGGGGTGATCGCCTTAGGGGTAGACGCCCGTGCCAATTACAGCAACGCTCCGGAATTACTGCGGTGCAATGACCGGGGAGCATGACAGGGAGTGGTCATGGAAGTACTGCTACCTCGGTTTTCAACGCCTGATACGCGAAGCAGCTATAGGAGATCGAGACCACGCGGCGGTT
>JAJXUS010000070.1 GCA_021782675.1 Acidobacteriota bacterium | reverse complement strand
CACCGAATTGCAGAGAACACCTGCGCGACGGGCCGCGTGATACACGGCCTGATTCACCTCGTGCGAATCCGTTGCGGTCACTATCAATGCGCATCCCCTCACATCCCTGTCGCGAAAAGGCCGGAGCGACAGCGTGATGCGGCGTGCACGCGCCAGCGCCGCAGCCCTGGGCAGAATGCGCGTGGCGACGACGGATACCTGCGCACCGGCCTGCAGCAGCGACTCAATTTTTTCCACCGCAACATTGCCCGCACCCACCACCAGGCAGCGGCGTCCTTCTAGCTTGAGAAAAACCGGAAATAGACTCATCGCTGGCTACTCCACGCCATGCGGAACATGGCCGGTTGGACGATCCCGTTCGACCGGCGCGGCTGGCGCACCGGCGAGAAACTCCCGCAGCTCAGCCTCCGAGTGCCGCGCAAACCACCGGCGCAGATTTTCTGCGTCCTCCCGGGTAGCCAGATACTGGCGCAGCAACCGCTCCAGCGCGCTGGGAACCTCGGTTGCCGGACAACGGAACCCAACGGGCCGGGCAATGGCAGCGTGCTGGCCAACAGCCCCGCCAACACAGAAGTAATACGCGTCCACCATCCCGCCGTTGTGTTTGACCTTTTTGCCTTCGAGGCCTATGTCCGCGACCCAGTGCTGGCCGCAACTGTTCGGACAACCCGTAACATTCAGCTTCAGCGATTGATCGAATCCCGGGATACGGCGCTCCATCTCTTCCACCAGCCGCAGAGCAAAGCCTTTGGTCTCCGTGATGGCCAGCTTGCAGAATTCTGTTCCAGTGCAGGCGATGGCGCCCCGCCAGAACGATGATCCATCGACGCGCAGACCAATCTTCTCCAGCTCCCGCGCCAGCGCCTGAGCACGCTGTTGCGGCACATTCACGACCAGCAGATTCTGCGTAACCGTGGTGCGCAACTGGCCATCGCCGAAAGCCTCCGCCAGTTCCGCCACAGCATGCAATTGCTCGCCCGTCAGACGGCCGCGCAGTACGGACGCACCCACGAAGGCCAGGCCCGGCTGTCGCTGCGGATGAATCCCGGAGTGGTCGCGAAAGACATCCGCGGGCGCGGTCTCTTCCGGCGCCGGATCGAAGCGACAGCTGAGGCGCGCCTCGAGCTCGGCCAGAAAGCGCGCAGCGTCCCAGCCATGCTTGAGAAAAAGATATTTCAGGCGCGCCCGATCGCGGCTCTCGCGCAGCTCAGCCTGATCGCGAAACAGGCCCGCGATGGCGAGCGCCGCCGGTACCACTTGATGCTCCGGAATAAAAGCATTGAGCCGCACGCCAAGATGCGGCTCCTTCGATAAGCCCCCGCCCACGCGTAGCGAGTAGCCAATTTCGCGCTGCGCGCCCGATCCTCGCTCCACCGCCGTCAGACCAACATCGTTGATTTCCGGGTAGGCGCACCACTGACGGCAGCCCGTGATGGATACCTTGAATTTGCGTGGCAGATTGTAGAAATCCGCATTCGCTGTCAGCGCCTGCGCCAGTTGCACGGCCAGCGGCGAGGCGTCGGTGAGCTCGTCCGCCGCCAGACCGGCCAGCGGACAGCCGGTCACGTTGCGCGGCACATCGCCGCACGCGCCCTTTGGCGATAGACCGATGGCCGCCAAAGCATCGACAATCTCCGGCAGCGACTCGATCGTCAGCCAGTGCAGTTGAAAGTTCTGGCGGGTTGTAATGTCGATGACGTTCCGCGCGTGCTGCCGCGCAATATCGGCAATGACACGAAGCTGCGACGCGCGGATCATGCCGTTGGGGACACCGATCCGCAGCATGAAATAGTCCGAGGCCTTGCCCTCCCCGCCTGTGCCGCCAACGGCGCCCACGCCGTCACCCTGCGTGTAGACACCCCACCACTTGAAATACGCGGAGGCCCATTCCGGAGCTACGCTGCCGCGGCCATCTCTCGCAAACTGGCGCACCTCGGCAAACGCATCCCAGGGATTCTTCTCGCGTTTCAGGCGCTCCATCTTCTGCGCTTTGGTTTCTCGAATGGTCGGCTCAGCCGGCACCAGTGGCGTCATCATTCTCCTCGCTTATGCCGATCGGAAGGGCTGACTGGAAGGATGGGGCTGAAAACACAAAACCCACCGAGTCAGTCTTTCCGTCGGTGGGTGGGATTTGCTTGCTTCGTGAGCGTTTCCGCTCTTCAGATTCCCTGTGCCTTCAGAAAGGGCCGATATGTGTCCGCATGGAACACATACACAGACAGCGGATATTGAGATCTGCAGGAATCATGGCTTCTTCTAAGCCTAAATGGGGAGGATGGCTGCGTCAAGCGACAGGCGCGCTGTGGCGCACGCGGACCCCGGTTATTGCACGGCGCCGCGCGGGCGCAGACGGTTGAGTTCCATCGCGCAGGCAACACCATTCTGCACCGCAAGCGTAAGATTGTCCGCGATCATCCAGCACCAGTAGCGCGTGCTATCGGATGCACCATTGCCGGAGGCAGTCTGTGGCACGGCGCGCACCAGCACTTGCGCGTCCCTCTCCTCCACCGCCTGCACACTGCCTGGGAAATCCGCACTGTCTGCAATCACGCTGAGCAGCGGACCTGCAAGGGCAGCCTGAACCGCAGCCAGGTCGAGGGGACGCTCCAGCTCAATGCCAGCCGAAATGCCATAGCCGTGGAACACCGGCGCCTGGATCAACTGCAACGCGGCTGGTAGAAGCTGCGGAGCGATCAGGTGCAGGTGCCGGCCGATGGTGGCGCTGGTAGCCGCCAGATTGATCGCAGGAACTTCACCCAGCGTCGCGCGCAGGCTGAATGCGATCTGACCGCCGAAGACCGCATCGGGCATGGGCTGAAAGGAGAGCAGATTTGTTGTCTGGCGATGAAGCTCCTCGAGTGCGGGCTGTCCGTACTCCGCGGCAGGCTGCAGCAGTGTTGCCCACACGGAGCGCAGAGCCGCTACGCGCGTCAGCCGGCCCTGAAGCAGCCCCAACAGTATCGCCATCGGGTGCGCAGAGGCAACAGCGCGCGTCTGCAGATCGGGCACGGCAGCGCCCGGCTCATCGGGTAGCAGAGCCGCACGAACGAGTGCCCCGCCGCTGCGCTCCAGTTCGCCGGAAAGATCGACGAGGCGGCAGCCGGCATCGAGCGCAGCACGCCAGTAGGTGCGCGTCACTTCAGCCGTGGCGGCAAAAAAGACAAATTCGCAGCCGGAGAATGACGCGGCATCGACCGGTTGAATCAGCGTGACCTCTTCCCCGGCAGCGGTCAGGCGGCCGGCCTCTTCACCCGCATCCAGAAGGCGCAGGTCGGCGGACCCGAGCGGCGAGCGTGCCAGTTCATCGGCGAGCGCTTTTCCCAGAAGCGTTCCCGCACCAACAATGGCAGCACGCAACGGTTTATCAGGCATCTACAGTTCTCCCGGATGGCCGGCTTCCGAATGTGCTTCAGCCGCGGCTGCGGGCCGATGGCGGTGGCGCATTTGCCATGAGTACGCAGCACGTGCCAGCAGTCCAGAAAACATGTAGCCGAAGGCCAGCAAAACCAGCAAATATTGATGGAACAGGATTACCACGCAGACGACTGCGCCGATCAGCACGAGAACCTGAAAGGGATGGCGTCCGGTAAGAGTAATTTCCTTACCGCTCCAGAATCGCCATGTGCTGACCATCAGAAAGCCCGTCAGACCGATGATCGCCACCCACAGCCACACGGCAATTCCGTTAAAGACCGGCGCGCCCTCAAAAAAATGTACTGTGGCCGCGATGATGCCGGCTGCCGCAGGAATCGGCATGCCGACGAAATACTTGCGGTCGGGACGGCCCGGGTTTTTCGGTTTTGCGTCCGCACTGGTATTAAAGCGCGCCAGCCGGCAAGCGCCGCAGATGAGAAATAAAAATGAGATGACCGCGCCAATCTGGAGCAACTTGTGCCGCAGAACCGGATCCATGCTGAACGGGAGCATGCGAAAGCCCCAGCTGTAGGCGAGGATGGCTGGCGCCACGCCAAATGTGATCACGTCAGCCAGGGAGTCCAGCTCGCGGCCAAACTCACTTGCCGTATTGGTCATGCGCGCCACGCGGCCATCCAGGCCGTCGAACGGAATCGCGAATCCAATGGCCAGCGCGGCGTAGTCAAAGTGCTGCGGATCGACCGGCGTGCCCTGCAGGCTCTGCACAATGGCGTAGAAGCCGGCACCGATAGTGCCCGCCGTGAATAATGACGGCAGGATGTACATTCCGCGCCGGGCGGGCCGCCGCCTGCGCGGCACGGGCGGGTTCATTCGGGCCGTCCCGGCGCCGCGCCAAGCCATGCTGCGGCCTCCGCCATTCCCTCATCCACATCGAGCGGCATCGTAGCGAGCACCGAGGAACCGCCATGCACAGTGTCGCCCACCTTGATCTGCAATTCGCACGTCGAAGGAAGAACTACGTCCACCCGCGAGCCAAACTTTATGAGGCCGACACGCTCGCCGCGATGCACCCACTCTCCCACCTTCTTCTGGAACACAATGCGGCGCGCCAGCAGACCGGCGATCTGGGTGAAGGACACGACGCACAATTCCCCGGCAATCTCTACCAGGTTGCGCTCATTTTCCATCGCCGAGGCGGGATTCATCGCGTTGAGGTATTTGCCTCTGGAATAATTGACGGCCTGGATCGTACCGGCGATCGGCGCGCGATTGACATGCACGTTAAAGACATTGAGGAAGATGCTGATGCGATGCTGCGTGCCGTGTGGGCCGGCAATGCGCTCCACCGCC
This sequence comes from Acidobacteriota bacterium, assembly GCA_021782675.1. Classification (GTDB taxonomy): domain Bacteria; phylum Acidobacteriota; class Terriglobia; order Terriglobales; family Acidobacteriaceae; genus JAKAUB01. The sequence continues at coordinate 3,774 of JAJXUS010000070.1, read as the reverse complement.
GTCACCTTGCCATCGGCCGGGGAAACGACCAGGCCGGGCGCTTCCGGAATCGCGCGTTCGGGATCCCGAAAGAACCATAGAAAAAATCCGGCAAGCAGCACGGGAATGATCGCCGGCCACGCCCGGTGCGTCAGGGCTGCAGCCAGAACAGCGACAGCCAGAAAGCCGCCACCGTAGAAATAGCCATCGCGAACCATGGGTATAGCTTAGATGAGGGCGACGTGGGATGCACAGACCTTTCCCGCCGCGACCCGTGGCAGGGGCGGTCCGACTGCCGAGCTACGCAATGCCGCGAGTGACGGAGGAGGTACGCGCGTACCGCTCCATCTCATCTTTCAATTTCAGCTTCAGCTTTTTCAGACGTGCGGCTTCCTGCTGCTCACTTTCGCTCAGATAGGGATGAGACAGCATGACGTCCAATTTGCGGGAGTATTGGCGATGTTCTTCAACCAGGCGGATCAGAGGACTCTGCCCGGCGCTGGTTGCGCGCTCGAGGGATGGCTCCATGCAGCGGCACCTCCTGCTTCTATAGACGAAAACGGTAGCACGGGATTTCCGGGGCTGGCAACGCCACTTTTCAACAGGTGCCGCGGCGTTGGTGCAGCCCACGGCGCGGCGTCACGACCGCAGCCGCGCAGCAAGCAGCAGGGCATCTTCTCCGTCGGGGTAGTACGCCGTGCGCTGCCCCGTGACGGCAAATCCCATGCGCTGATAGAAGGCCAGCGCCGTTGTGTTCCCGGAGCGGACTTCGAGCCACAACTCGGCTGGCTGGCCGGCGACACACGCACAACACCAGAGCGAGACGCTTTGCAACAGCCGGGTTGCTACGCCCGCGCGGCGCCACGCAGCCATCACGGCGATGTTTTCAATCTCACACGGGCCGCCCCGTACGAGGCTGGCTGCGAGGAAGCCGACGATGGAACCAGCCTCCGCGCCGGGCATCGCCGGGCAGGCGACAAACATGGCGCGGAGCTGTGGCCCCTCGCCGGCAGCGGCGACAAACTGCTGATAGGAGGTTAGCGGCCAGGATGCCGCCGAAGGCTCGCGCGCCGCAAGCGCATGGATCGCTGCAGCATCGCCCGGCCGGGAGCGGCGAACGATGATGGCACCCCTGCCCGCTGGTTCGGCAGCGGAACTCATCGCGGGGCGGGCACTGCCGCTGGCTTTGCCGGATAGGCTTGCCGCACGTAGTTCGCCGTCAGCGCGGTCGAGCTCTCGAATTGCAATCCGCGCTCTCTGCGCCATGCCAGCGCGGCGAACCGCAGCAGATCGGTAACGCATGGCGTTGGAATCGCAATAAGCGCGTGCGGCAAGCAGTTCGCCAGCGCGTCCAGCACGGCGGGTTCGCAGGCAAACACGGGCGCTGACGCCGCGTGGATCTTCTGCTCCAGCGCAGCGCGGGACGCAACGCTCTCTGACTTTGCCAAAAGATTCCCGTCAAGGAATTCGCCGACGTAGAACGCCCCACGGCCCGCATCCAGCACGCAATACGCCCTGGAATCTCCGCCGGTTATGGCTGCACGCCCCGCCGCCGCCATGAGAGCGAGCCGCGAAACACCCAGCACGGGACAGCAGCGCGCATCGGCCATGCCCTTTACGGCGGCGAGCCCCACACGAATGCCAGTAAACGAGCCCGGACCACTGACGGCGGCAAAGCAATCGATGGCGGCGGCTGTGCAGCGCATCTGCGCCAGCAGCTCCGCAATGGCGGGCATCAATTGGCGGGAGACTTCGCGCGGCGGCAACGTCCGCGAAAAAACACGGGAGGGATGGAGCGCACCTTCCTCAAACTGCGCAAGCGCAACACCGCCCTCAGTACCAGCGGTGTCGAGCGCCAGGCAGATCATCGCGCCGTGGCTTCAGCCGCAACATCCGCATCAGCATCGGCGTCGGCGTCCTGACATATCTCCACCAGTACGCCGCCGGTGCTGGATGGATGCACGAAGAAGTAGAGATGCCCGCCGGCGCCGATCTTCAGCTCATCGGAGACCAGCCGCATCCCGGCGCACTTCATCTCTTCAAACACTTCCGCAATGTCATCCACATGCAGGGCGACATGATGCATCCCCTGGCCGCGCCGCTCAATAAAGCGGCCAATGACGGAATCTGACGAGATTGGTTCCAGCAGCTCAATGCGGCTTTCACCGATCGGAATCATGACCGTCCGCACCTGCTCATGCTCGACGACTTCTTCCGGGCCCGGCGTCAGGCCCAGCAGTTGATAAAAGCTTTTCGCCTGACGAAGATCGCTGACCGCGATGCCCAGATGATCAATGTGAAACATTACGTTCTCCTGCTTATTCCTGCATGCCGGCAGCCGCGGTCTCCGGTTGTAACAGCTCTCCGGTTAGACGCTCCACCAGCCGATACGGGTCTTCCCGGCGATCGGCCACAGCGCGAGCCCGCCCTTGTAAACTTTCGCCGCCCAGACGCCGGTGCACCAGCTCCAGGGTCAGCCGCTGGCGGATCATTTCCAGCAGCCGCTGGTTCCATGCACGCACACGACGTTCTTCCAATTCGTTATCCTGTCGAAGCCAGGTTACACAGCGATCAATCGCGGCCACAAGAGCGGCAACGCCCTCGCCTGTGTTCGCGATGGTGCGGATCACTGGAGGTACCCAGCCCTCGCGGTGTGCGCCCAGAGACTGCATGGTGCGAATCTCACGCTCGACGCGGTCGGCGCCGTCGCGATCGCTCTTGTTCACGACAAAGATGTCCGCAATTTCCAGAATGCCGGCCTTGATGCTCTGCACATCGTCACCCAGCCCGGGTACGAGCACGACCACCGTCACATCCGCCAGGCGCACGATATCGACTTCATCCTGGCCGACGCCGACGGTCTCAATCAGCAAACGGCTTTTGCCGCTGGCTTCCAGCACAGAAGCGACGTCGGCTGTCGCCGAGGCCAGGCCTCCGAGAAATCCGCGCGTGGCCATGCTGCGAATGTAGAGGCCCGGGTCGCCGTCATGGCCCTGCATGCGGATGCGATCCCCGAGGATCGCACCTCCGGTATAGGGACTGGTCGGATCGACGGCAACAATGCCGACGGTCTCCTTCTCCGCTCGATAGAGCCGCGCAAGCTTATCGACTAAAGTGCTTTTGCCGGAGCCCGGCGCGCCGGTAAGCCCGATGCGCAAGGCATTGCCGGTGTATGGAAAACACGCGGACAACACAGCCGCGGCCTCCCGGGAATTATTCTCTACCAGCGAGACGGCTCGAGAGAGCGCCCGCACGTCGCCGCCACGCAGCCGGTCCACCAGCGCTTGAACACCGCCGGTGCCGGTTGACGGAACGCCTGCAAAAGTCGCCATACCGTCTGAGATGATAACGCGAGAGCGTGCGACCTGTCCGCCGGACAAATTCCGCATCCCTGGTCGCGGCGGCGCATCCACTATCCTAAGATTTACCTCATTCGATCCATCTCGAATCGGACTACAAGCGGGAGCCGGCATGGCGCAGTCTTCCGTCGTCCCGGCACAGGCAAAATCCCGGGACGACGACAGCGAATTTCACTACGAACACTGGACGCCGCGCTTCAACCCGTGGATCATCGCTCTCACGGTAACGCTGGCCACGTTCATGGAGGCGCTCGACTCCTCGATCGCCAATGTAGCCCTGCCTCACATTGCCGGCACCGTGGGCGCCAGTTACGACGAAGCCACCTGGGTGCTCACGTCGTATCTGGTATCCAACGCCATCGTGCTGCCCATCAGCGGCTGGATTTCGAACCGTGTCGGACGCAAGCGGTTTTACATGACTTGCGTGGGCCTGTTT
>JAJXUS010000069.1:3203-8532 GCA_021782675.1 Acidobacteriota bacterium | reverse complement strand
GATCAGGAAGGTCAGGAAGTAGGCCACCAGCTTCTCAAAGCTCGCCGGAGAAGCTGCCTCGGGATGATAGTGGCGATCCACAAAATAGTTCACCACGCCGGCCAGAAACATGATGTCGATGAACGGCGACACCAGCGGCAGAATCATCTGGAAGATGAAGATATTGGGCAGCGCGAAGAACCCCATCGCCCTGTTGCGCGTAAATGCGGCGCGATGCTTCCATACCGACTGCAGAATGCCGAACGACCAGCGGAACCGCTGCCGCATCAGGCCACTGGCGTTGATCGGCGCTTCGGTAAAGGCCAGGGCGCGATCCTCATAGTCGACCTTCAAGCCCTGCTCCAACAGGTTCATCGTCAGGTCCGCATCTTCCGCCACGGTGTTCAGCGGATACCCGCCCGCTGTCCGCACCGCGGAGGTGCGCCACGCCCCGATAGCGCCCGGAACCACCGTAACAACGTGGAACAGATCCATGGCGCGGCGCTCGAAGTTCTGGCTGGTGATGTACTCCAGTGCCTGCCAGCGCGTCCACAGGTTGACGCGATTGCCCACCTTGGCATTGCCGGCAATGGCGCCGATGCGAGGATCGTCAAAGTGGCAGACCAGCTTGGAGATGGCGTCCGCGGCAATCACCGTGTCGGCGTCAATGCCCACGTAAATGTCTTCGCGAATCCGCTCCAGCGCAAAGTTCAGCGCCGCTGCCTTGCCGCCGTTGGGTTTCGTGAGCACTTCCACGCGGCCTTCGGCGATCTCCTGCGCATAAGCCTCCCGCGCTACCTCTGCGGTTCGATCGCTTGAGCCATCGTCGATCACAATAACGCGCAGATTCCTGTAGTCGGAGTTCAGCACCGACCGCACCGTGCGTACGATGACCTTCTCTTCGTTGTAGGCCGGCACCAGCACGGCGATCGGCGGACTGTACCCCGGGGGCGCCTCGCGGTGCGGCTTGCGTAGCCGGTCCACGACTGCGAAGACACCCACCACGATCAGGCGCGCGCTCATCAGCACGTCGCCGATGAAAAACACCATCACGATGAAGTTGCCGATAATGTCCAGCGCGGAAAACGCGATGGAATCGGGGATGGTGCGCACCCGCTGCCAGAAGGTCAGCGGCGGCATCACCTGCGCGGTGGTCTTGCCCATCAGCGCGGACACCGGCACAAACGTGTACCCCTTGGCCCGCAGCGTATCGATCATCAGCGGTAACGCGGCAACAGTTGCAGAACGGTCGCCGCCGCCATCGTGCATCAGGATCACCGAGCCGCGGAACTGCGGCTTGGTCTTCATCGTCTGCAACTGGTCGAGTACCGTCTGCGTGATCTCCTGCGGGCTCTTGCGCGGGCGCTCGTTCCAGTCGTCGGTGTCGATCTTGTTGCCGATCACGGTCAGGCCCTGCTGCTGGATGAGCAGCACGGGCGCGGCCTCGTCATCGGTGTCGGGTTCCTCGTCGATATCGTACGGAGGCCGGAAATAGAGCGGCTGCACGCCCAGCTTGCTCTCGAAGAGCCGCTCGGTCATGTTGGTTTCCAGTTGCAGCTGCCGCGGCGAAATCTCCGAAATATCCGGGTGCGTATAGGTGTGGTTGCCGATCTCGTTGCCTTCGCGCACAATGCGGCGCATCAGGCTCACGTTCTGTGCCGCCTCATCGCCGATCAGCATGAAGGTGCCCTTGACATGCTTCTGCTTCAGAATGTCGAGGATCCTTGGCGTCCACTTCGGATCCGGGCCGTCATCAAAGGAAATCGCCAGCTCTTTGGGGTGGTAGCCGTACTGTTGGATCGTGTAGGTGCGCGGATAAACGTCCATGTGCTCATCGATGATGAGCTTCTTGCGCGGGTCCGGCTCGTCGGTGTCGACCTCAACCGTGCGCTTGCCCGGTTGAGGCAGCCCGGTCACGCGCAGAATGTCTCCCTCGCCCTCGGTGTCCACGTCGTGGCCCGGCAGCGCCACTCCCAGCTCATTCAGCGATTCCGCCGCACCCGGCCGGTCCCAGATATTCCAGAGCGAGCTGTCTTCTTCGCCCAGTCGCCACAGTGCGAAGGTCTGCAGCCCCAGCTCGCGCGCCGCCCGCATCTCGTTCAGAACCGTGACCGCGTCCAGAAACCACACCACGTGGCGCTGATTGTTGTCCTCGTCAATGTACTCATAGTGCGGATTCAGCGCGTCGTAGTTCAGGTCCAGGTCCGCATCCGCATCCGAAGCGCGCTGCCACGCATCGGAGACCGACAAGTCGTCCGTGTTCAGCACCTCCGGCTTGGGATGGCGGCGATCCTTGGGATTCGGAATCGAAAGTGTCCAGTCATACCCATAGTTGCCCACGGCGCAGATCAGCTTCTGCTTGGGAACGATCTTCAGCACGCGCTGCAGGTTGGCCACGAACCAGCTCTGCGCAGCCACCGGGCCCGGATCGCTGGTGGTCTGATGCTGGTCGTAATTCATCAGCACAATGCCGTCGGAGTTGGCCGCAATCTGCTGCAGATCGCTATCGGTCGTGGATACCGCCACGTTCACATAGAGCCGCAGATTGAGCGGATGCATCTGCGCGTACAGCGCTTGGATGAATGCCACGTAGGCGGAATCCGCATTGTCGGGAATACTCTCGATATCCAGCGAGAGTCCGCGATAAATCGGGTACGTGGTCAAAAGCCGCATCACCTGGTCGCGCAGGGCGGCGCTCTTGTCCGCGTCTTCCAGCACCGCGCCGACTCCCTCGTCCCAGCTCTGCGTATGGGGATTGAAGTTATTCAGGTGAGGGAAGATCTCCGTATCCACCCGCGTCGCCTGGATGACGCCCTTGACCTTGTTCTGGCTGTCCGGGTCATGCACAACGTCGCCGTCAATGACCGGGTATTCGCGCAGGTTGTCGCTGCTCATGGCCATCAGCGTGCCATTGGGCGCGTCCACGTGCAGCCACTGCGGAAAGAGCATGTCGATCTGGTGGATATGCTCCTTCAGCGACGTGTAGCTTGCCGCGTCGTCCTGCACATAATAGGCTGCCCGCAGACCTTCACCGGTGTTCAGGGGAATGTCGGAGGGGCGGCGGCTGGTCTTGCGCCGAACCGGCCTCTGGTTCCTCAGGCGAGCCAGCAGCGTGCGATCCGGAAGAGCACGATAATTGTGCCGCGGCACCGGCAACAGCAGCTCCGGCAGCCGCTGCTTGCGGATGATGCTGAAGACGAAAACCACAACCACGATCGTCGACAGGACCGCCACTGCGTCCAGAACACGGCGAAGCCGCTTCCAGCGCTTGCGTTGCGGATCGTAAAAAATTTGTCGAACTGACATGACTGCCCTCGTCTCCTACCGGCAAACCTGATTCGGGATCATAGACCTTCTCTACGCGAGCTCCAGGAGAAACCCGCCCCCCCAGCACTCGGATGCGGTAAAGCAATCCTGGGAAATGGTTTCCACCGCGGAAACGGTCTACGCTATACATGGCAATCGTATGGAAGCTACCCCGGAGAGTCAATTACAGCAGCCGCACGGTACTCGGGTCGGGCCCTCCCTGACCTCCGCTGCTCTGCTGTCGGCCGCCCTCGCATTGCTCGCTGGGCTGGCCCTTCGCGCATGGATGCTTCTCCGGCTCTTTGAAGTCGATGGCGATTCACTGATTTACGGCGGAATCGCGAAAAATCTTCTCCTTCACGGCCGCTACGCGCTCACCTTGGGGAACGGCGATACCTATCTGACGCTCATCCGCCTCCCCGGTTATCCGTTCTTTCTGGCCCTTTGCTTCCGCCTCTTCGGCATCGAGAACTACTTTGCCGCCTGTTGCGTGCAGATCGGGCTGGATCTGGCCGGCTGCCTGCTCCTGGCCGGGTTTGTCGCGCGCGTCCTCTCCTCCAGCCCACCGCCCATTGCCCGCCGCGCCGCGCTGGCCGCGCTATGGCTGGCCGCGCTCTGCCCTTTTATCGCCTCCTATGACGCCCTGCCCATGGCGGAGGCGCCCACGTTCTTCGCTCTCTGCCTTGCCCTCTGGACCATGGCCCATTTCCGCCAGCGTCCCGGCTGGCTCAGTGGCCTTGGGTTCACCTGCGCAGTCACCTGGGCCGCGCTGCTGCGGCCCGACGGCGCCCTCGCCGCCATCGCCTTCGTCCCCGTCGTCCTCATGGCTTTCCGCGACTCCGCGCGGCAGCCGGAGCACCTCCGCCGCCTCACCCGTATCGCCGTCGTCTGCCTGTTGCTCGCGCTTGCGCCCTTTGCCGCCTGGACCTGGCGTAACTGGAGTGTCTACCACATCTTTCAGCCCCTCGCGCCGCGTCTGGCCACCGACCCAGGAGAGGACCCCAATCCCGGCTGGGAGAGCTGGGTCAAATCCTGGTGCCTCGACTTCGCCTCCACCTACCAGATCTACTGGAACGTCCCCGATGGCAAGCTGGATATCCGCGACCTGCCCAGCCGCGCCTTCGACTCGCCGCAACAGTACGCCGCTACGGCCGCTCTCGCCGACGACTACAACCTTAGCCAGCGCCTCACGCCGCCGCTCAACGCCCGTTTTGCAGCGCTCGCACGCCAACGCATCGCCGCCCACCCGCTCCGTTACTACCTGGTTCTTCCCCTGGGCCGCCTCGCCGATATGTGGCTGCGCCCGCGCGTCGAGAATCTGCCCATCGACCTCGATTGGTGGAACTACGCGCGCCACCACAACGAGACCCTCTTCAGTTGGCTCTATGCCGCCTTGAATTTGCTTTATCTGCTTCTGGCGGGAATCGGCCTCTTGCTGCGCCCGCGTTACTGGCAGGCGTTACTGGCGTATCTTCTGCTGCGCAGCGCCCTCCTGCTCACCGTGGAGGCCCCTGAGACGCGCTATACCCTGGAGTGCTTTCCCATGCTCTTTGCCCTCGGCGCAGTCGCGCTGGCAGCGGCACTCCGCAGCCTGCAACAGCCGTCGCCTCGGCCGGGCGCAGGCCGGTAGGCAACCATCCGCCGGCCGCGCTCCCCAATGAGCCGGCCTATTTGTGCAGGTGCTTCTCCCTGCCGATCAACTGCATCATCTTCAGGTTGATGCAAATGAATCGCCACAACTGCCATGGCAGAAACGTTCTCATGAACAGCGTGAAGCGCGTAGGTTGAGTTGCGTATACGTTGGTGTTGATACTTCCCACTGTCTCACCGTCCTTTCCGCCGATGCGCCCGCAAGGCAGCGTGGGCCTACTCCGGAATTGCCCCCCACCCGGGATGCAGCCGTGCCTTGTAGAGAAACATGTAGTGCAGAATCAACTTGATCCAATGGCCGGCCAGCCCAATCTCGCCGGTGGTGTACTTCAGATCGCGGCCATACTTCGGATAGCGCTCGTAGTCCGGCACGATCGGAAATACGGTCATGGAG